>JABCZE010000010.1 GCA_013289785.1 Vulcanimicrobiota bacterium
GAGGAAAATGCCCAGCCCGGCGATACGAGCTTCATCGAAATTCATGTTCGGCGCTTCGGAGCGTTGGAGGCCGTGACGCCCGCTGTCGCGGACGCGAATGCGCAGCAGATCGGAGAGCGCTTCGCAGGTCAGGTCGATGAATTCGCCGTGCCCTTCATGCTGAATCACGGCGGTGCACGATTCCGCGACGGCCAGCTTTACATCTTCGATTTCTTCGATCGAAAAGTGCAGGCGGTTGGCGACGGTTGCGGCGGCAAGGCGGGCGAGTGCGACCCATTCGGGCCGAGACGGAATACGCAGCTCGACGAGCTCCTGATCGGAAGGCTCGACGGCTGGATTCATACCAACGCTTTCATCGCCGCATCTTCGCTTTCGAAGATGCCGAAGATTTTGACCAACCCCGTGATGTCGAAGATCTTCTTGATCTGCGGGTTCGTGCAAACGAGGTTGACCGACCCGCCGTGCTCGCGTACGCGCTTGAGCCCGCCGATCAAGACGCCCAGACCGGTGGAGTCGATGTATCGAACCTTTTCTAAATTGATGACGAGGAAGTAGACGCCGCGGTCGATCAGTTCCCCGATTGCGTCCTTGACCTTCGGTGAGGTATAGACGTCGATTTCGCCGCTGAGGTCAATCACGTAACAGTCGCCGGGTGCCTCCCGCACGTTCACCTTGATGTCCAATTTGCTATCCCTCGGCCTGGCGTTGAAGTTCGTCGCGAGTGGCTTGCGCCGTCGTCTGCCCCTCGGCAACGGCAGCATCGAGATTGGAACGAGCGCTCTCGACGACTTGCCGGCCCCGTTCGTAAAGCTCCGATACGCTCGACTGCCATTGCGAAGTAACGCCGCCAACTTTCTCGCGGAGGTCGCCGGTCGCGTCCATTGCAAAGTTTCCGGCCTCGCGAGCCTTGCCGGCGAGACGATCGCGCGTCTCTTCTTGTGCCAAAAACGTCGCCGCGGCCACACCAGCAACCGCGCCGATGAGAAAACCGGCGAGGAATCGCCCCCCGCCATTGCCTTTACCCATAGTTGAATTACTCCCTAGTTATTGAGTCTTTCCCGTAACAAAGCGCCGTAAACCGGCGGTGATGCCGCCAATCGCAGCGCCGACGTTGATGATGGCGGGCGTGACCGCACTCTTGGTAAGGTCGGCGGTGCGCGAAAGCGTGCCTGCCGTTTCTTCAAGAGATTTCGTCACTTCGTCAACGTGAGCCAGTGTGTTGCTGACCGGGGTACCGATGTTTTCGAGCTGCTTGTCCACCTCGTCCAGCGTTATCCGCATTCGGCCGAGCGTTTTGGCCAGCGCCAGCGCCGCGACAAAAACCCCGATGCCAACCAGCAAAATGCCGACGCCGGCAAGGACGTCGAGGATCAGTGGACCATACTCCGTTCCGTTCAAGCTCCTGCCTCCAGCCGCGCGCGGTTCGTTTCGAGTCTACCCAATCCCCCCGCATGCGCGGCCGGGGTGCCCAAAGCCCTTAAATCCGCGACTATGGCGGGGAGGAGGTCGGCAACGCGGTCGACCTCCTCCGGCGTCGTCGCAGTGCCCAGGGAGAACCGAACCCCGCTTACCGTGCCGTCCCGCTCCCCGGCTATAGCCGCCAGCACGTGGCTGGGCTCGAGGGTACCCGAGGTGCAAGCGCTGCCGGCTGAGGCGGAGACCCCTGCGAGGTCGAGCGCGATGATGAGCGCCGCCGGGTCGACCCCGCTGAAGCTGAGATTGCTGCAATTGGCAAGCCTGCAAGCGCCGCCGGCGTTGACGCTGACGCGGGGCACCTTGGAGCGGACCTGGGCTTCCAGGCGGTCTCGCAGGGCGGCGACGCTCGTGGCGGCGTTCGCGCGTTCGGCGACGGCTAGTTCCAGCGCCGCAGCCAGGCCGACGATCCCAGCGAGATTCTCCGTGCCGGATCGCCGCCCCGACTCTTGCCCCCCGCCCAGGACGAGCGGCGCCAGGGGCACACCGCGACGCACGTAGAGCACTCCGACGCCTTTCGGCCCGTAAAACTTATGAGCCGAGATCGAGAGCAGATCGACGCCAAGCGCTCGCACGTCGATTGGCAGCCAACATGGAACCGCGACCGCATCGGTGTGAAAGAGCGTGCCTCGGCGGCGCGCGATCTCCGAAAGCTCGGCGATCGGCTGCACGGTTCCCACCTCGTTGTTCGCATACATGATCGAGGCCAGCACCGTGTGCCGGCGGAGCGAGCGCTCGAACTCCTCGGGATCGATTCGACCCTCGCGATCCACCGGCACGAAGCTCGTTTCGAATCCCTCGTCGCGCAACCGGTCGAGCGCCGCCAGAACCGCGTGATGTTCGATCGGCGAAGCCGCGACGTGCGCCGGGCGAGGGCCGGCTCGCGTTACGCCGAGCAGCGCCAAATTGTCCGCCTCGGTGCCACTGGACGTGAACACGACCTCGTCACGATGTGACCCAATTGCTGCGGCCACGCGGTCGCGCGCGGCGTCCAACGCGGCGCGCGCTCGCCTCCCCTCGAAGTGCAGCGAGCTTGGATTAAAATTACATTGGTCGGCGGCATCGCGCATCGCATCCGCGACCTCCGCGCGCACCGGCGTTGTGGCGGCGTGGTCGAAGTAAATTCGAATTGAATTCACAGAATGCTCCAAGTATGCTGCTCTAATATCGGGTTGTGCGAAGCTCCAACGCACAACTCCGAGAAGTAGCAACGGGAAACTGGCGGTCCGAGTATCACTCGGGCCGCCTTCGTTTTTCCGACTCGCGCTCCGCGATGTTCCGTTCGGCCCCCTGCTCCCGCGCGACGTAATACCGGCGATCCGCCAAACTCGGCGGCAGGTTGAGCTGGGCGACGTCGTAGTCGTCGTGCGCATAATGGTAACCCTTACCGTAGCCGAGCTGACGCATCAAGTGGGTCGGCGCGTTTCGCAAGTGCAGCGGTACGGGATCGTTGCGCGTTTCGAGAACGTCGGCCAACGCGGCGCCGTAGCTCGCGCCAACGCTGTTGCTCTTTGGCGCCGTGGCAAGATAGAGCGTCGCGTGGGCGAGCGGAAAGAAGCCCTCGGGCATGCCCACAAAGTGCACCGCCTGCTGCGCAGCTACGGCAACTTGCAAGGCGGTCGAATCCGCAAGCCCGACGTCTTCCGACGCCAAGATCACCAATCTTCGCGCGATAAACAGCGGGTCTTCGCCGCCCTCGATCAGGCGCGCGAGCCAGTACAGCGACGCGTCGGCATCGCTTGCGCGAACGGACTTGATCAGCGCGCTGATCGTATCGTAGTGCATCTCGCCGGTCTTATCGTAGCGGGCGTTACGACGCTGCATCGCTTCGCGTACGACCTCTACGCTTATATGCGGCGGCTCCCCGCGGGCCGACGCGGCCGCAAGCTCGAGCGAACTCAGAGCCGCGCGCGCGTCGCCATTTGCAAACCCGACCAACAGCGCTCGAGCCTCTTGGTCGATTACAAGCTCCTGCGCGCCCAGACCACGCTCGGAGTCGCGCAGCGCCCGGTCGACAATCGTCCCCACTTCCTCGTCCGACAGCGCGTCGAGCACAAAGACTCGCGCGCGCGAGAGTAACGCCGAGTTCACCTCAAACGACGGGTTCTCGGTGGTGGCGCCGATGAGCGTAACGGTGCCATCCTCGACGAAAGGTAAGACGACATCCTGTTGAGCTTTATTGAACCGATGGATCTCGTCGATAAAGAGGATCGTCGGTTTGCCGGAGCGCCGCCGGACTCTGGCTTCGTTGAGAGCGCGGCGAAGGTCACTCACGCCGGCATTCACGGCCGACATTCGCTCGAAATGGGCGCCGGTTAGGGCGGCAACAATTTCGGCCAGCGTCGTCTTGCCGCTGCCCGGCGGGCCCCACAAGATCATCGACGGTACCGCGTCGCGCTCGATCGCAGCGCGCAGCGCACGTCCCGGCCCCAACAACTCTCCCTGCCCGACGAACTCGTCGAGCGTGCGCGGCCGCATTCGGGCGGCCAACGGCGTTGCTACTGCCGGATAATCGAACAGCACGTTGCCGACGCCACTACGGTGGCCCGGGCACCTTGATCGGCTTGGGCGTCGCCAGCTTCCGGTGAAACTCGCCGGGAAACTGCATCGTGACGTTGCCTTGGGCGTGCGCGGTCCCGGTCGCGGTGTTGTAGAGCACGCTACCGGCGTCCATCTTTCGGGTTCCCGAAACGATATGCACGGAGCCTTGGAGGAACAGCGTGTGCGCTTGGTCGTCCAACGTGCCGGAATCCGCGGTCACGTTCGTGTCGGCCTGCACGTAGTGGACGTTTCCGGTGGCGATATAAACTTTCGCCTGTCCGTCGATCTGCGCCTTATCGGCCGTTAGCGTCGAGGGGCCCGACTGATGGGCATCCTCCCCGCCGCCGCCCGTCAGGTTTCCGGCACCGCCTTGCGAGTCGTGCATGACGACGTGGCCGTTGAGGTATAGCTTCTGTTTTTTGTAGTTGCCGTTGGCGCGATCCGCGCTAACGTCGCCGCCGACGCGCGTCATGACGACCTTGGCGGGCGTGCTAAAGTCGCCCGTCTTGAAGTTTGCGTCCAGCGAGTTCGCGTGAACCGTCCAAACGCCCAGATCGAACGCGGCCGGAGCGCCCGGTGAGGGCTTCGGATTCGCCGACCCTTTCGCATTCGGCGGCCTCGAAGAGCGCTGCTGCGGGGATAGCGATGCGTTCGGCTGCGACGAAGGCGAGGCGCTCGGCTGCGCTGAAGGCGACGAAGAGGGCTTGGCCACCGCGACGAGCGCCAGGGCCCCTACGAGCAGTGCGACAAAGCGAATCATAGTATTTGCGTTCGTACCTTTACCGAAGGACGCTCGATCGGTCCCAAGAGTGCTGCGATCCGGCTCTCCGGCACGGCGCCTTCTCTAAGCAGCCGAGGACGCGCGCCCGAAAGATCGATGATGGAAGATTCGACGGCGTAGGGAACCGGCCCATGCGCGACGAGCAGATCCGCAGGTGCAAGCATCGAGGCGTCTTCATCGCCGCGATACGGCGGCCCACCCGGCTGGATTGCCGTCGTGCCGGCGATCGGTCCGCAGCGTTCGAGCAACGCGCGCGCAAAGGGCTCGTCCGGCACCCGAAAAGCGAGCGTGTGCAAGCCTGCTGCCAGCTCGTCGCCGATAAAGGCCGGCTTGCGAATCAGCACGATAACGGGACCCGGAAGCAGCCGTTTGGCGACGGTCGCAGCCAGCGGATTTTCGAACGCATACTCGAGAAACTCTTGGGGAGACGCCACGTGCATCGTCAGCGGGCGGCTGTCGGGTCGACCTTTTGCCGCGTAAATCCGATCGATCGCGCCTGAATCGTAGGGGTCGCAGCCGATGAAATAGCTCGTATCGTTGGGCAAGATGACCGTTCCGCCGGAAAAGACGGTACGCGCGACCTCTTCGGCCACGTCTTCAATCCGGGCGGCACGTGCATCGATCACGCGCCCCACGCAGTCCAGAGCCATCCCCCCATCATTCCCTCTCGACCCGAGTCTTCGCTGTGTCCCGGGTCCCACGGGCCTAAACGCGCACTCGCGCGCCCGTCCCGATGGCGACGCACGAAAGGGGATCGTCCGCGACGATCGCCGGTACTCCCGTTACGTCGGAGAGCAGCTTATCCAAGCCGCGCATGAGCGCTCCGCCCCCGGTCAAGATGATTCCACGGTCGATGATATCGGAGGCAAGCTCCGGCGGCGTCTTCTCCAGCACCGATTTGACCGCTTCGACGATGGCGCCGATGGGCTCGGCGAGCGCATCGCGTACCTCCTCGCTCGTAATCTTTACGGTCTTTGGTAAACCGTTGATCAAGTCGCGGCCGCGAATCTCCATCGCGAGCTCCTGTTCGAGCTTATAGCACGAACCAATTTTGATCTTGATCTCCTCGGCGGTCCGTTCTCCGATCATGAGGTTGTAGACGCGCCGGATAAACCGGACGATGGCTTCGTCCATCTTATTCCCGGCCACGCGAATCGACTGCGACACGACGATGCCGCCCAGGGAAATCACCGCGACGTCGGTCGTTCCGCCGCCGATGTCGAGGACCATGCTGCCCGATGGCCCGTCGATTGGAAGACCGGCGCCGACGGCTGCCGCCATCGGCTCTTCGATGATCTCGACGTCGCGCGCACCGGCCAGCTTCGCGGCATCCTTGACCGCGCGTTCTTCCACACTTGTAATTTCGGCGGGCACGCAGATCGTCACGTGGGGTTTGGGCTTGACGATCGACGACCACCACGAGCGGCCCTTCATGACCTTCTTGATGAAGTACGACAGCATCGCTTCGGTGACTTCAAAATCTGCGATGACGCCGTCGCGCAACGGCCGAATCGCGGCGATATGCGCGGGCGTTCTGCCAAGCATCTGCCGCGCCTCCTCGCCGACGGCCAGTACTCTGCCGGTATTCATGTCTTTGGCAACGACGGATGGCTCGCGCAAGACGATGCCCTTTCCCTTGACGTAAACCAAGACGTTAGCCGTACCAAGGTCGATGCCGATTTCCAAAGACTGACTCCTACTCCAAAAAAGCGCTAGCTAGCCGAAACTCGCGGGTATTCGCTCGTTTCAAAGAATCCCGCCGGCTCGACGAGCGGCGTCACGCCGCTGCTGCGCTGCACTTGCCCGCCCAGCTCCGAAAGCATCTCTTCCAAGCGTTCGTATCCGCGATCGATGTATTCCAGCCCGATGATTTCGGTCTCGCCCGCGGCTGCGAGGGCTCCGATTACGAGGCCGGCGCCGGCGCGAATGTCCGGTGCTTCCACCGGTGCCCCAGAGAGCTGCTTGGGACCTTTGATGACCGCTGCATTACTTTCCATCGTCACCTTGACCTCGGCTCCCATGCGGGCAAGCTCGTTGACGTACGAAAAGCGTGCGTTGAAAATCGACTCCTCGACGACGCTCGTCCCGGGACACGTGCAGAGAAAACTGACCATTTGCGGTTGCAGGTCGGTCGGAAAACCGGGATAGGGAGCGGTAAGGATATCGGTACCGCCGGTGATGCCGTCGGCCTTGACCCTGATCCAGTCGTCGCCGGTGATGGTGACGACTCCGCACTCCACCAGCTTATCGGTAAGCGCGCGCAAGTGTTCCGGCCGGCAGCCGGTGACGGTGACGTCGCCGCGCGTCACCGAGCCGGCGAGCAAAAGCGTCCCCGTGACGATGCGGTCAGCGATGATCTCGTACTCGACACCGTGCAGCTCGCGGACGCCCTCAATCACGACCGTGTCGGTGCCTTGGCCTGCGATCCGCGCACCCATTGCGACCAAGAAGTTTGCGAGGTCGACGACTTCGGGTTCCATCGCGACGTTTTTCAACGTCGTCGTTCCGTCAGCCAATACCGCCGCAAGCATGGCGTTCTTGGTGGCTCCGACGCTGGGCATGCGGAACTCGATCGCGGCCCCCGTCAACCGTGGACCCTGCGATGCGGCGATGAGATAACCGTGAGCGTTATGCACGTCGCATCCCAAAGCGACGAAGGCTTGCTCGTGCATGTCCGTCGCGCGCGTGCCCAACACGCAGCCGCCGGGCAGCGGAACCTCGGCACGCCCGAAGCGGCCCAGCAGCGCGCCGACGATGTCGAACGAAGCGGCCAGCTTACGCACGAGCGCGTACGGCGCGCGGTAGGACGCGACGTTGCTTGCGTCGATCGTCACCGTGTTCGTGTCTTCGTAGCGAATGCGGGCGCCCAAGGCTTCCAACAACGACCACATCACCGAGACGTCGGTGATGTGCGGCACGCGGTGGAGCGTTACCGTGCCTCGCGCCAGCAGAGCGGCGGCCATAATCGGCAGCGCGGCGTTCTTCGCGCCGTGCGTAGCGACCGAGCCCTCCAGGCGCGCGCCGCCCCGTACTCGGAGCGTCGTTTCGAGGCGATCGAGCATATGCGACCTACCGTTCGCGTAGCCTGGTAACTCGCCTACCGATGGCCGGTCAACCGGAGTTGCGCGTTCGCAAAATCAATGACGGCCTGCTCGCGCGCATAGGCTTCGCTTCCGGCCGCGGCCTCCTTTTGACGGTCCGTCGCGGCCGCCAACCGCTCGCGCGCCTCTGCGACGACGACGTCGTCGAATGCCAGCGCCTCGTCGACCAGGACGGTTACGCGATCGGGCAGCGCCTGCATGAAGCCCTCGCTGGTGGCCAGTTCCAGCCGCGAAGAGGCACCGTCCTTGACCACATTTGCTCGCAAGATCCCCGGCTTGAGCGCCGCGAGAAACGGCGCGTGCTTTGGAAGAATGCCTTCCTCGCCTTCAGTCGTCACGGCAATAACCAGCGTCGCACTGCCGTCAAAGACGACTTGCGCCGGCGTGACCAGCTTGAACGCGATGCCGTCAGGCATGAGCCATGCGCTGCGCGTTCTCTCGAACTTCGTCGATCGTGCCGGCGTAGAAGAACGCGCCTTCCGGCAGATCGTCTACTTTGCCCTCGAGAATTTCCTTGAACGATGCGATCGTCTCAGGCAGTTTGACGTATTTCCCCGAGCGGCCGGTAAACTGCTCGGCAACGAAAAACGGCTGCGAGAAGAAGCGCTGAATGCGCCGTGCCCGCGCTACCGCGATCTTGTCGTCTTCCGAAAGCTCTTCGACGCCGAGAATGGCGATGATGTCCTGCAGGTCTTTGTAGCGTTGCAGAACTTCCTGGACGCCGCGCGCGACTTCGTAGTGCTCCTCGCCGATGATCTGCGGATCCAAGATGCGCGACGTTGACGCCAGCGGATCCACTGCCGGATAGATGCCCAGCTCCGAGATCGGACGCGAAAGCGCGGTCGTCGCATCGAGGTGCGCAAAGGTCGTAGCGACGGCCGGATCGGTGTAATCGTCGGCGGGCACGTAGACCGCCTGAACCGACGTAATCGAACCTTTGCGTGTCGAGGTGATGCGTTCTTCGAGGATGCCCATGTCGGTGCCGAGGGTCGGCTGATACCCGACCGCTGAAGGCATGCGCCCCATGAGCGCCGAGACCTCCGAGCCCGCCTGCATATAGCGAAAGATGTTGTCGATAAAGAGCAGCACGTCCGCGCCCAGCTCGTCGCGAAAGTACTCCGCCATCGTTACGCCGGTCTGAGCAACGCGGAAACGCACGCCGGGCGGCTCGTCCATCTGGCCGAAGACCAGCGTCGTCTGCTCGAGCACTCCGGACTCTTTCATCTCGAGCCAAAGGTCGTTGCCTTCGCGCGTCCGTTCGCCGACGCCGGTGAAGACCGAGAAACCCTTGTGAACGTAGGCGATGTTCCGAATGAGCTCTTGGATGAGCACCGTTTTCCCGACGCCCGCTCCGCCGAAGAGACCGACCTTTCCGCCGCGCGTGTAGGGCGCCATCAAATCCACGACTTTGATGCCGGTCTCGAAGACGCGCGCCGTTGGCTCTTGGTATTTGAGTTCGGGCGCCGCCCGATGGATGGGCCAGTACGCTGCGGCTTCTACCGGGGCGTCGCTGTCGATCGTCTTCCCGAGCACGTTGAAGATTCGCCCCAACGTGCCTTCGCCGACCGGAACGAGAATCGGCCCGCCGGTACTACGCACCGGCGCTCCCCGGACGAGGCCGTCGGTCGAGCCCAGCGCTAGGCAACGCACCTGGTTGTCGCCCAGCTCGTCCTGCACTTCGAGCGTCAGCTCGCGCGCCGCGGTTGCGGTTCCATTGCCGGCGCTACGCGAGTCGTCGTTCACCACCACCACGAGGGCATCGCGAATGTTGGGCAACGTCTCGGGCGTAAACTCGACGTCGACGACGTTGCCGAGCACTTGCGAGATTTTTCCGGTATCAGCCATGATAGTCGTTTTTCTCTTTCTTTTCCGTGTTAGTTGAGCGCCTCAAAACCAGCAAAAAGCGACGCACTCTCCGCGAGCGTCGCTAGCGGCACGTAATCGCACACCGCGGAGTAGCGCTGCCACAACTGCAGCACGGCCGGGTTCGAATGCGCGCGTTCGGGGCCGCCCGCGATCCATTCGAATACTTCCACGATCGTGCCGTCGCCCGCGCGAGTAACGATCGGCGGCCGATCGGTGACCAAACCTTGTTCGCGTAGGATCGGATGATGCTCGCGCGTGAGCGCGAGCAGTTCGTCTTCGCGGCCGGGCTTTGGGCGATAGGCGATGACGGCGACGATTCCCATCGCTACTCGACACCGAGAGCTTCGGCGCCGCCGACGATTTCGAGAAGCTCCTTGGTGATCGCCGCTTGGCGGGCGTTATTCATCGCAATCGTCAACTCGTCGATGAGTTTCGATGCATTGTCGGTGGCGTTGGTCATTGCGACGAGCTGTGCGGCAAAGAACGCCGCATCGGTTTCGAGCATCGCCGAGTAGAGCGTGAACTCGAGATACTTGGGAAGCAATCGCGAGAGCACGAACTCGGGCGACGGTGAAAACTCGACCGCGCCCTTCGACTCCGCTGCGCTCCGCTCGCGGAGTTTATCCTGAGCGGAGTCGAAGGGCTCGCTTGCCGATAAGGAAATTTGGAATGGGACGAGCTTGAGCGTTTCGGGGCGTTGCGACATCATCGACACGAGCTTTTGCGAGACCACGACGACCTCGGAGATGGTGCCGTTCACGAAGTCAACGGCGACGCGTTCGGCGACCTCGCGCGCCGTCGCGACCTTCGAGGTTGCGCCGAGCGGCCAGGTTGGCCGGTCCGAGAAGCCCATGCGCCGCACCGCGTTACGCGCCTTGATACCAACCGTGTAATAGGCCACGGCGCTGCGGCCGCGAGCGAAGACTTCGGCTGCATGAATGACGTTGGAGTTGAAAGCCCCGGCGAGCCCCTTATCGGCGCTCATGAGGACGATGCCGGCCGGAGCGCTCTCGTTCCCCGGCTTCATGAACGGGTGATCGACGGTCGAGACGGCCGCCATCAAATCCGCCAGCATTTCGGCGAGCGCGTCGGCGTAGGGGCGAGCGCGCTTGCGCGCCTCTTCGGCGCGTCGAATTTTAGCCGCAGCGACCTGTTTCATCGCTTTGGTAATCTGCTGAGTATTCTTGAGCGACCGGATGCGGTCGCGCAGATCTCGTACCGACGGCATTCCTAGAAGCTCTTATTAAACTCGGTCAGCGCGGCGTCGAGCTGCTTGCGAGTGTCGTCCGACAGCGCGCCGCTGTCGGCGATTGAGCTAAGAATTTGCGGGTGCTCGGCGCGCAAGAAGCCGATCAGTCCCGACGCCCAGCCGGCAAGCCGAACGGTCGGCACGTCGCCGGCGAAGCCTTTGGTCGCGGCGTAGATTATAACGACCTGCTCTTCGGTCGCCTGAGGCTGGTACTGCGGCTGCTTGAGCAGCTCGGTGAGCTTCTCGCCGCGCGCAAGTTGATTTTGCGTCGCCTTGTCGAGGTCGCTCGAGAGCTTGGCAAACGCCGCGAGGTCGCGATACTGCGCTAGCTCGAGCTTCAGCTGACCCGCGACCGACTTCATCGCCTTGGTCTGCGCCGATCCGCCGACGCGCGAGACCGAGAGACCGATGTCGACCGCCGGCCGGATTCCTTGGAAGAAGAGCTGCGGCGTCAAGTAGATTTGACCGTCGGTAATCGAGATCACGTTGGTTGGAATGTAGGCGGAAAAGTCGCCGGCTTGCGTCTCGATGACCGGAAGCGCGGTCATCGAGCCGCCTCCCATCTCGTCGGAGAGCTTCGCGGCGCGCTCGAGCAGCCGTGAGTGCAGATAAAAGACGTCGCCCGGGTACGCCTCGCGTCCCGGCGGGCGGCGCAGCAGCAACGACATCTCGCGGTACGATTGCGCGTGCTTCGTGAGATCGTCGTAAACGATGAGCACGTCCTTGCCGGCATACATAAACTCTTCGGCCATCGCGCAACCGGCAAACGGCGCCAGCCAGCGAAGCGCGGCCGCCTCCGACGGACTCACCGCGACGATGGTCGTGTAGGCCATCGCGCCTTTCTGCTCGAGAATCTGTGCCAGCGCGGCGACCGTCGAGTTCTTTTGTCCGATCGCGACGTAGACGCAGCAGACGTCGCGCCCCTTCTGATTGATGATCGCGTCGATGGCCATCGCGGTTTTGCCGGTCGAACGGTCGCCGATGATGAGCTCGCGCTGTCCCTTTCCAATGGGAATGAGCGCGTCGATCACGCGGATCCCGGTCTGCAACGGCTGTTTGACGGGCTGCCGCTGTACGACAGTGGGCGCCACGTTTTCGATCGTACGGAATCGCGTCGTTGCGATCTCGCCCTTCCCGTCGATGGGTTGGCCCAGGGGATTGACGCACCGGCCGAGCATCGCGTCGCCGACCGGCACGGATGCGATGCGGCCCGTTCGCCTCACGCTGTCGCCCTCTTTGATCTCCGAATCGGAGCCCATGATCACGATGCCGACGTTGTCCTCTTCGAGGTTCAGCGCGACGCCTTGCAGCCCGTTGGCAAACTCCACCAGCTCGGAGGATCGCACCCCGCGCAATCCATAGACGCGAGCGAGATTCGCGCCAACGGAGATGACCGTGCCGATCTCGTCTTCTTGAATCTCGGTCTTGAACTGCTCGATTTGCTGCTTGAGAATACTGGCGATTTCGTCAGCGTTTATCATTCATCAACTTTCTTAGGAGCCTGTAGGGTTATGGCCGTTTTCGTATTTGTGCCGAATTTTGTTCGAAGACGAGGCGCGATGAGGGAGCGAAGCCGTAGCTTCGTGACCGAAGAGCAACGAAGTATTCGGATAAAAGACGGCACGAAGACGGAAATGCGCCATAGCCCTACAGGCTCCCAGTTGTGTGGAGTTGGCGGGCAAGGGCGTCGAGGCGGCCGGCGACGGTCGCGTCGATTCTGCGGTCTGCCAGAAGGAGGCGAAGGCCGCCGATGAGCTCGGCGTCGACTCGTTGCGTGACTTCGAACTTCTTGTCGTAGAGGTGCTCGAGCTTTCCAATCAGCGCCCGGTATTCGGCATCGTCGAGCGCTCTGGCGGACTCGATAGCCAAGCTCTCCGCGCCGCGAGCGGCTCGCTCCAACGCCAGATACTCCTCGACGATCGCGCCGAGCAAAGCCTCACGACGCTTGCGCACCAAAAGCAGGAGCGTGTGAAGTGCGACGGGATCGATTCGCTTTTCAAAAGACTGCGTGAGGACGCGCTCTTTCTCGCGCCGCTCGATTACCGGCGCGACGAAAAAATCGTGGACCAGTCCGTGCGGGCCGATCGCACGCGCGACGGCCGCTAAATCGGCGCCCACGCGTTCGACCACGCCGCGTTCCCGAGCAACGGCAATCGCCGCGATTGCGTAGCGGCGCGCGAGCGTCCGGTTAACCACCGGCGCTCTTCTCCAGCGAACCGACGAAACGCTCGACCAGACGCGAGTCCACTGCCGGACCGATGCGCGCCACGGCGTCGTGCCGCGCGATTTGTAGCGCGCGCTCCAAGAGCTCGTCGCGAAGGCGCAGGCGGGCGGCCGCGAGCGCGCGTTCCAACTCCCCGCCGGCATCGCGCAAGCTGCGCTCGCCGGCTTCGGTTGCCTCCTCGAGCATCGCCTCGCGCTCACGCTGCGCGTGAACCTCCGCTCGCTGCCCGATGAGCAGGGCATCGCGCTGCGCCGTGTCGATCTCCTCGCGCAGAGTGACGAGCGCTTCCTTCGCCTCGTCCCGATGGCGTTCCGATTGCGCGATCTGCGCGTTGCTATTGGCCTGCGCGGCGAGAACGACGGGCATGATCCACTTATTCCAAATAAAAACCAGGGCACCGAGAAACAGAACCGACGAAGCGACCTGGCTCCAGATCGAGATCTCGAGATAGAGCCTTTCCTCGCTCATCTACGTCGCCTCCGGAATAACTCGAGCGAGCATGAAGTCGGCCACGCTCCGCGCCGCCACCGACTCGCCCGCTCGGGCTTCATCGAGCTCGCGCTGCGCGGTCTGCTGCGCCTCCCCCACGAGGCTTTGCGCCTGTTGCGAGTAGCGCGTTGCCAACTCCGCCGCCTCGTTTGAGCCCGCAGCCCGCGCCGCGGCGATGCGGCGCTCGGCTTCGACCCGCGCCGACGCTCG
>JABCZE010000011.1 GCA_013289785.1 Vulcanimicrobiota bacterium
CTACGGATTGATGCCGTCGCCGCAAACGAGTGCCGCGATGAAAGAGAAGCCGCTCGACCTGCGTCCCGCGCTCTCGTACGTCTCCGAACTCATCGTCGTGCGCACGGTTGCCGCCGGTGCTTCGGTCGGTTACGGCGGGAGCTTTCACGCTCCGCGCGAGATGCGCATCGGCGTCGTTCCGGCGGGTTATGCCGACGGCGTGCCGCGCGCGTTGTCGAATCGCGGCGCGTTCGTCGTTGACGGTGCGCTCTGTCCCATCGTCGGCCGAGTCGCGATGAACATGACGCAGATCGATCTGTCGAACGCGCGCAACGCGCACGTTGGAACGGTGGTGACGCTCATCGGCCGCGACGGCGAGCGCGCCGTTACCGCCGACGACTGGGCGGAATGGTCCGACACGATCAACTATGAAATCGTAACGCGCCTCCCGAGCGACCTCCCGCGCGAGTTCGTAGAATAAGGGAAGCGCTAGGAAACTGCGGAGATTGCGGCGGGTAAGTCGAGCGTCCCGTTGTACAGCGCGCTGCCGACGATGCAAGAGTCGACGGCCGGCGGAACCGAGCTTTTCAACAGCGCTAAGTCCTCGATATTGCGCGCACCCCCGCTCGCCGTAACCTTGACCGGGGCGGCGCCGGCAACCGCGGACAGCGCTTCGATGTCGTAGCCTTCGCCCATACCGTCGCGGCGGATCTCGGTAAAAATGATTCGCGAGACACCCCACTGCGCGACGCGGCGCACGAGCGCGTCGCGATCGACCGGCGTGCGCTCCTGCCAGCCGTGAATCGCAACCTGCGTGCCGCGCGCGTCGATACCGGCGATGACTTTACCCGGAAAGCGGTTGATGATATGACGCGCCAGCCGTTCGTCTTCGACCAGCAGCGTCCCGAGAATGATCTCGCAAGCGCCCGCCGCCAAGGCTCGTTCCGCGTGGGTAACCGTGCGCAACCCGCCGCCGGTCTGCACCGGAACTTCCACGGACCGGCAGATCCGTTCCACCGCGGCGAGGTTCTCGCCGGAGCCAAAGGCGCCGTCGAGATCGATCACGTGCAAGCGGCGCGCGCCTTGCGCCACGAACGCGGTCGCGCGTTCTACCGGGTCGCCGTCATACTCGGTCTCGGTCGTGGGATCGCCCTGCTTCATTCGAACGCACTTGCCGTTGCGCAAGTCGATCGCCGGCACGACCAGCACGGAGGCGTTAGCCTCGTGCGCCGTTTGCGGCTCGCTTTTCGATCGGCACGTACGGCCCCGCAACCGGCCCGTCGTACGTCGCTTGCGGGCGTATCAAACGGTTGTCCGCGAGCTGCTCGAGAATGTGTCCGGTCCAACCGGCAATGCGCCCGCAGGCGAAAAGGCAGGTAAACTCGTCGCCGGGGATTCCGAGATCGGCCAGCACCGGTGCCGTATAAAAATCCACGTTCGCGTAGATGGTGTTGCCCGGTTTTTTCTCTTGTAAGACTTTGCGGCTAGCCTCTTCGACGGCGTGCGCGGTTTCATAAAGACGATCGCGGCCGGCGTACGCGGAAAGCTCCTTCGCCATCTCCTCGAGATGTTTCGCGCGCGGATCCCGAACCTTGTACTCGCGGTGCCCCATTCCCATGATGCGTTGTCCGCGTGCGAGGATATCTCGCACGAAGGGCTCGGCGTTCTCCGGCGTCTTCACGTCGTTGAGCGTACGGAAAGCGGCCGTGGCAGCCCCGCCGTGCAGATCGCCTTGCAGCGTCGCAAGCGCTGCAGTTACGGAGCCGTACATGTCGGCGCGCGTCGACGCCGCGACTCGCGCCGCGAATGTCGAAGCGTTGAACGAATGATCGGCCAACAGAACGAAATAGGTATCGAGCGCGTCCTCCTCGATCTTATGGGGCGCCTTGCCCGTACGCATGTAGAGAAAGTTTCCGGCTTGTGAGAGATCGGAGCGCGGGGCGATGGGATCGAGGCCGCGGCGAATCCGGTCCCAGGCAGCGACGATCGTCGGCATCTTTGCGATCAGCTCGATCGCCGTGTGCACGTCGGAAAGGTGTTCTCCTTGAGCGTTCACCGGCGAAAAGAGTCCGAGACCGCTGACGATCGTGCGCAGGACCTCCATCGGCCACGCCGTCTTTGGAACGTTCTGCATGGCGTTGACCAGTGGCTCCGGGAGCGCGCGGCCGGAACCAAGCTCGCGTTTCAACTCGTCGAGTTGGTGGCGGTTGGGAAGCTGGCCGTAGAGCAGAAGGTGGACGATCTCTTCGAACGTGGCGTTGGGCGCAAGATCGTCGATGTCGTAGCCGCGATACGTTAGGCGGCCGATTGCACCTTCAACATTACTAAGCTCGGTAGACCCGACGACGACGCCTTCGAGACCCCGATCGACAACGGTTGGCAAGGAATCCTCCAAAGAGTGGCAAGGTACACAACGTCTTTCGACGGCTGCAAAGTTTCGACTTTCCCGAAAAGGCGCCTCGTCTCACAAGGCATCGGCGCCCTGGCTGGTTGAAGAGCGCTGCCATGGACGCACTCGACCTCACGCAGCGCCCGCCCCGCAGTCCCCGCGACCTCCTGCCCGGCCTGGATCTCCTGATGGCGGCGAGGACCGTCGACAAGATAAGAGCGACGCTACCGGGCGGGAACCTCGGTCAGTATCAAATCACCGGTTTCAGTTCCAGCCTTCTCAATAGGCTTGGAATCGTCGAAGGGTTGCTGCGCGAAGCGATCGCGCGGGCGGGATCGGACGCCGAGGTCGCCGATTGGATTGCACGGCATAGCGATCCGGCACGCTATGCAGAGATAAACGCCTCGCTCGAACGGCCGACGGTCGGCGAACGGCTCGACGATCCCGAGTTCGTACGGCGCTATCCAGTGGCCGGCCGGCTGGCGCCGGAGTCGTCGCGACTCGATCTGCTGGTTGCCGACGATGAAGAAGCGTTTAAGTAAGGCTACGATCGGATGCGTTTACTTACCTCGGTACTTTGTGCAACCGTCGCGAGCACCTTGCTCCACGGCTGCGCCGGCAGCTTCGCGGCTCCAACGTCGCGTGCCGTGCAGCTCCGCCAAGAGCGGCCGCGCGCAGCAAAAAAGATTCCATCAAGCGGAATTTACATTTCGCAGTTCTATGGTAGCGAGATCTTAGGCTACCCATCCAAGAACAAGCTGCACCGGCTACCGCTTTGCAACCTCCGCGCAGGCATGTACGTCAACGACGTCGCGGTCGACGGCCAGGGCAACCTGATCGTTCCCAGCGGCGCAAGCCAAAACGTCGTCGTTTACCAGGGTCCGGAGATGTGCGGAAAGCGGCTCGGAGCCTTCCACGATCCGTACGGACAGCCGTCGGACGTGGCGAGCCAGGACGCCGCGAACGGAAAGATCGCTGTTGGAAATATCCGCGACCACGGCAGCTCGGCCGGCAGCCTCTCGATCTGCACGCTGCGAGCCGGCTGTACGAGCAACCTAACCAATCCGAAATTAAACGCAGCCGGCGGAGTCGCAATGTCCAACGGCGGCGACTGCTGGGTCGATGCAATGCGCCATCCCGCCGGCGGTGCGGCGCTGATCTACTTCAAGGGCTGCGCGGGCCAAGGTCAAGTGGCCAGGGGTTTCCGCAGCAAGTCCTACGGTGGAATCGATATCGATAACCAGGGCAACCTCGCGATCGTCGATCAGGCGGCGTCGACGGTCTCCATCTACGGCGGGTGTAATCCCAGCTGTACTCGCGTCGGCGGCCCTTATCGGATCAAAGCCAAAAGCTTTTTCGGCAAGCTCAACGCCGCGAACACCGACTTCGTCGCCGTCGATCAAACCAGCGGCGCGGTCGACTTCTACTCCTACAGTACCAAGGCAATCAAGTTCGAGTACTCCTTCAGACGCGGCCTGCAAATCGACCTAGCTCCCCAGGGCGTCGCTCAAAATCCCCGCTCGGCGCAGTAGCGGGAAAAGAACGGGATTATAAAGGGTTCCCGAGCCCGAGCGGGCAACCTCGAAGGTCCCATTTCCGATCTACTTGCCAAGGAGACTTATCGCATGCGTTTGTTTACTTCGGCGCTCTGCTCGGTGGTCGCGATCGGCCTCATCAGCGGTTGCGCCAGCAGTGTGTCGCCCTCCAATAGCTCGATTCCCGGCGTCGGCTCCGCAACGCGCCCGATCAGTGTGTACGACGACTTCACGCCGGTGCGCGCGATCTCGGTTCTTCACGAGATCGTTCCGGAGGCAAAGAAGAAGCCACCGACCACCGGAATCTACGTCTCGGAGTTCGGTGAGACCGACCTCTTGGGTTACGCTGCGGACAACAAAGCCAATAAGGCACCGATCTGCACGGTCCAAGGCGTTTCAAGCGTCAACGGCGTTGCCGTCGACCTCAAGGGCAATCTGATCGATCCCGATGGCGGAAGCGGATATGTCATCGTTTACAAAGGTCCGGGAATGTGCCCGAAAAAGCAACTCGGACTGATCTCCGACACCTACGGTCAGCCCTCCGATGCGTCGACCCCCGACGGCGCGACCGACACGATCGCGGTCGGCAACATCGTCGGTAAGAGCTCGACGCCGGGAAGCCTGTCCCTCTGCACCCTCGCAGCCGGCACGTGTACGACGAACCTCACCAACGGCGCCATCTACCACGCGGGCGGCGTCGCGATGTCGCCCGGCGGCGACTGTTGGCTCGACGCGAAGACGAGTTCCACCGGCGGCGCGGCGCTGATCTACTTCAAAGGCTGCGCGGGCGGCGGCGTTGCGGCCAAGGGCTTTAAGCAGACGTACTACGGTGGAATCGATATCGACAACAAGGGACAGTTAGTCATCAACGACCTCGATGGCGAAGACACCTACATCTACAGCGGCTGCAATCCGACTTGCAAAGTCGTCGGCGGCCCCTTCGCGCTCAAAGGCGAAAGCTTCTTCGGCAAACTTAATGCAGCAAACACCGACTACGCCGCCGTCGACCGGACCAACGGCGATGTCGACATCTACTCCTACACCGGCAAGGCGATCAAGTACGAATACAGCTTTAGCAAAGGCATTACGCTCAGCTCGAGCATCGTTCCCGAAGGAGTCGCACAACTTCCGCGTTCCAAGGAATAGCGCAGAAACGGCGATCGTTTAGCAGTTGAACCCGCGGGCTCGCTTCGGCGAGCCCGCTTGCATTTTTACGCGACCGCGTCGCGAAGCTGGGCCCGCGCGAGCGCGTAGTTGACGAGGCGTTCGATCAACGCGTCGAAGCCGATTCCGACCGCGGCACAAGCATCGGGCAACAGGCTCGCGGGGGTTAACCCGGGGAGCGAGTTGATCTCTAACAGATAGGGCCGGTTGTCCGAGCGAATGATGAAGTCGCTGCGAGAGTAATCCCGTAAGCCCAGCAGCCGGTGCGCCGAGAGGCCGAGCATCTGCAAGCGCGCCGCCAAATCTTCGTCGATCTTCGCAGGAACGACGTGGGTGCTGCCGCCGGGCGCGTATTTTGCGTCGTAGCTGTAAAACCCGTCGCGGTTGGCGACGATCTCGACGATCGGCAACGCCTCTTCTCCCAGAACGGCGCACGTGAACTCGCGCCCCTCGACGTACTCCTCGGCTAGTATCTGCGCGTACGACTTCGAGGCCTCGAGCATCGCGTTGGTCCACTCTTCGTGCGTCCGCACGATCGTGACGCCGTTCGACGACCCTTCGTAGCGCGGTTTGATCACCAGCGGCAGGTCGAGCGATCCCGGCAAGAGCGGCAGCGTTCCGCCCGCAAGATCGAACAAATCCCAGACGGGAGTCGGCAGGCCTTCGGCCGCGAGCAACTTCTTGGTGAGGTGTTTGTCCATCGAAAGCGCCGCCGCTTCCAAACCGCTGCCGGTGTACGGAATCGAAAGATACTCGAGCAGCGCCTGAACGTGCCCGTCCTCGCCGCCGGGACCGTGCAGCGCGATGAAGACGACGTCGGGCTTGTATTGGTGCAGCGCCTCGATAAAGCGCTCGTCGTAGTCGAGCGATCGCGCCTCGTAGCCAAGCGTTTGCAACGCGCGGAGGACTTCAGAGCCGGACCGGATCGAGATCTCGCGTTCGCCGCTGGTGCCGCCCATCACCACGGCAACCCTGGCCCGGGACCCACCGTTACGTTGCATCGATAAAGACTCCAACCAGATGCACTTCCAAAAGCAGCTCGATACCGCAGCGATCGAGCACCGCACTTCGGATTCGTGCGAGCAGCGTGGCGACGTCGCGCGCCGTCGCACCGCCAACGTTGTTAATAAAGTTCGCGTGCAGCGATGAGACTTCCGCGCCGCCCTCCCGCCACCCCTTAGCCCCGACGGATTCGATGAGCGCGGCAGCCTTTCCACCGTCGGGGTTGCGAAAGCACGATCCGGCGTTGGGGAGCGCAATCGGTTGAGTCGCCTTGCGCCGCACGAGGCGCGTCTGCATCTCTTGGCGCACGTCGCGCGAGTCCGCGCAAGGAAATGCGAGCGTCACCGCCGACACGACGACGTCGCGCTCGAGCGTCGAATGGCGGTATAAATAGCGTACGCTGACGCGATGGGGCTCCGGCCGGCTCGGTGATTGAACCCAAACGTCGCGGACGAAATCGCCGATTTCACGATCGGTGCCGGCATTCATCCGCAGCGATCCACCGACCGTTCCGGGAATGCCCGCTAGCGACCCGATCCCGGCGGCGCCGGCCGAGGCCGCCTTCGCGGTGACCAATGCCATGCCGGCCGACCCGCCGGCCTCGACGACGACGTTGCCGTCTTCCGGGTGCACCTCGACCGCCGCGAAGCCGCCGGCCAGCCGGATCACGATGCCGCGGACGCCGCCGTCGCCGACGAGCACGTTGCTCCCCGCGCCGACGACCCACCACGGAAGCTTGCGACGCAAGCACAGCCGCATCAGTTCCGCGAGTTGCGACTGCGTTTGCGCAGTTACCAAGGCATCTGCCGGACCGCCGATCTTCCACGAGGTATACGGCGCAAGCGGCTCGTCGAACCGCACCCCGTCGCCGAAGATCGCAAGTAGCGCTTCTCGATCGACCGGCTCGAGGAGGCTGTGCAGCGCCTGTCGCGTGGTGACGCTCATCCGCGCGCCGCTGCCGCCAGACGTCCGGCGACGTCGGTGATGTTTCCGGCCCCGAGCATCAGAACCAGGGCGCCGGCCGGGGCCTCCGCCAGGATGCGGGCCTCGAGGTCGTCGACGCTAGCCACGTAGCTCACGCGCCCGCCGTTGATCGCGAGCGAGTCGCCGATGGAGCGTTCGCTCACGCCGGGAATCGCGGGCTCCGACGCCGCGTAGATCGGCGTGAGGTAGACGCTATCGGCGCCGCGCAGCGAGTCGGCAAACTCCGCCGCCAGATAGGCCGTGCGCGAATAACGATGCGGTTGAAAGGCTACGACCAGCGTGCCGCGATGGTAGTGGCGCGCCGCCGCGATCGTGGCACGAACGGCAGTGGGGTGATGCGCGTAATCGTCGACGATCGTCACTCGATCGTTGGAGAGCAAGATATCGAAACGGCGGCGTACGCCTTGAAACGATTTCAGCGACGCGGCGATTGAGGCGAACGGCAACTCGAGCGCGCGTCCCACCGCCAACGCAGCAAGCGCGTTCTGAACGTTCATCGCTCCGGGCACTCGCAACTCGACGGTGCCGAGCGTGACGTCGCCGTCGAGCGCGTCGAACGTCGAGCCGAAATCCTCAAAGCGTACGTTGGCCGCTCGAATGCGTGCGTCTGCCGCCAAGCCGCAGGTTACCAGACGGGCCCGAAGCTCGTGACAGGTTAGCGAAGCCGCGAGCGCGTTGTCGACGCCGACGATAGCGAGGCCGTCGTCCGGTAACTTCGCCAAAAACTCGCCGAAGGCGCGCACCAAGCCCGGAAGCTCGTCGTCGCTGGTCAGGTGATCGTTTTCGACGTTGGTAACGATTGCGATGTTCGGTTCCAACAAAGCAAAAGAGCCGTCAGATTCATCGGCCTCCGTCACGAACCAGGGCGACGTTCCGTCGTAGGCGTTGGTTTCCAGCGACACATCGAGGCCGCCCAGCGAAAGACCGGCATCGATCCCTCCGCCGCGCAGGACGGCATGCGTCATCGCGGTCGTGGTCGTCTTTCCGTGCGTTCCGCAGACCGCGATGCCGCGCCGCCCCGAAAGTAAACGCGCGAGCATCTCGCCACGATGTAAGACCGGCGTTCCGGCGCGCACGGCGGCGACGTACTCCGGATTGGCGCGATCGATCGCCGAGCTGACGACTACGACGTCGGCCCCGCGAACGTTGGCGGCTTGGTGGCCGATCGTAACCCGAATGCCCTCGCCGCGCAGACGTTCGATCAGCGGCGTCTCGGCAACGTCCGAACCGGTAACCTCGACGTTGCGCGCGCGCAAAATGCGAGCGATCGCGCTCATGCCGATGCCGCCGACGCCGACGAAATGGTACGTCACCCCAGCGCCTTCCTCAAACCAGGGTATCGATCCGCGCAAGGATCTGCGCCAACGGATCGTTTTGAGCCAGCTGACGAGCGTTGGACGCAAGCGTTGCCAGGCGCTGCGGCGCCGTTGCCTCGGTCAGCACGCCCGGCAAAGCTCCGGATGCAAGCTGCTGATCGGTCACTACCAGCGCCGCACCGGCAGCTTCAAAGCGCGCCGCATTCGCCCGCTGATGCGCCTCGGTTGCAAACGGATACGGCACCAAAACCGCGGGCTTGCCAAGTGCCGCCAGCTCTCCGAGCGTCGACGCTCCGGCTCGCGCTAGAACCAAGTCCGCGACGGCGTAGGCGTCGCCCATCTCGTCGAGATACGGAAGCGCCACAAACGTTGCGACTCCTGCCTCTTTTGCCGCGCGCACGGCCGCGCAAACCTTGTCGTACTCGGCCGCACCCGTGAGCGAAAGCACTTGCCAGCCCGCTGGGAGCGCATTGCTCTTTAGCGCTCCAAGCAGCGCGTCGTTGATCGCGCGCGCCCCCTGGCTGCCACCGATTGCCAGAAGCACCGGCTTGGCGGGATCGAGTCTCAGACGCGTGGCGGCCGTTTCGCGCGACGGCAAGCTTCGGAGCGAAGAGCGAACGGGAACGCCCGTCGGCCGGCATTTAGCCCGCAGGTGTTTCGCAAAACCACCGCACTCGCCCCAAATCTCGTCCACCATCGGCGCCAGCAACCGCGTCGTCAAGCCCGGCGCGAGATTGGGTTCGAGCAAAACGATCGGCGCGCGCGAGAGCCCCACGAGCTTGCGGATGCGTGCGGCGAGCGCGACCGGAAAGCAGACGTAACCGCCGGTGGCGACGACGAGATCGGGACGCGCCGAGGCTAAGAGCGCGAGGCTTTGGAGCGTTCCTTTAACGTTACGCGCAGCGGCTCGAAGAAAATCGAACGATAGACGCCGCGGCAGCGCGTGAGCGGAGACGGTGTGGAGCGGATAGCCGGCCTTCGGCACGATCGTCGTTTCGAGGCGATCGGCGCTGCCGATGAAGGCGATCGTCGCGCGCGAGCGCAGCGCGTCGGCAATCGCGATTGCCGGATAGAGATGGCCTCCGGTACCGCCGCCGGCAAAAACGACGGTCACAGGGCTGCGTGGACTCTGCGATGGCGACCCACATTGGCAATGAGTGCAACGGCAATGAGATTGACGACCAGCGAGCTTCCTCCGAACGAGATGAACGGCAACGGAACGCCGGTCACCGGCCACGACGACGAAACGACGCCGATGTTCACGAAGGCCTGAATCGTGATCATCGCGCCGCATCCGATCGCGAGAAAGAACCCAAACCGGTCGGGTGCGGCCAAGGCGATCTTGATGGCACGGTAGGCCAGCGTCACGAAAAGCGCGACGACCACCAGCGTGCCGATGAGGCCCAGCTCTTCACCGAGCACCGAGAAGATGAAGTCGGTGTACTGTTCGGGCAAATAGAAGAACTTCGCGCGCGACGCGCCCAGCCCCACGCCGAAGATTCCTCCGCTGCCCAGTGCCAGCAATGACTGAACGATGTGAAAGCCGGTGTTGAGTGGATCCTTCCACGGATCGACGAAGGCAAAGACGCGCGCGCGCCGGTATGGGCTGGCCAGCACCGTAAAGACCGCGAACGGAACCGTCGTTAACGCGATCGCGGCCAGATGAACCAGGCGCGCTCCGGCTGCAAAGAAGAGCGCGAAAGCCGTAAAGAAGAGGAGGCTTGCGGTGCCCATATCCGGCTCTTTGAGCACCAGCACCGCCATGATTGCCACCGGAACGCAGAGCGGAAAGAGCCCGCGCCCAAGCGACGTAATCCGTTCGCCGCGCGACGACAAGACCGCCGACAGGTAGATGACCAGCGCGAGTTTGGAGAACTCCGACGGTTCGAAGCTAAAGCTCGCCGTGCCGATCCAGCGGCGCCCGCCGTTCACGCCGAGCCCAACGTGCGGCACGAAGACCATCGCCAGTGCAACGATCGCGGCGGCCAAGAGGTATGGCGCCGCGCGACGCAGGCGCTGATACTCGAGCCGGTAGCAAAAATAGGCGCCGCCTAGTCCGACCGCGAGCCAAATCAACTGCCGCTTGAGGTAGTAGGCGACGTCCCCATGCTCGGCATACGCCGTCGCGCTCGACGCCGAGAACACCATAACCAGGCCGATGGCGACCAGCGCCGCGACCGTCGTGAAGAGCCAGACGTCGAGTGGCGCCGCGACGTACGAGCGCAGGCGGGACTTGCGTTCCGCATCGCGATTGGCGCGAAGCGCTGCAGCGTTATGCACCCGCATGCTCCCGTTGCGACGTGACCGCCGCACTAAACCGTTCGCCGCGATCCTCGGCCGAGTTAAACATATCGAACGACGCGCAGCCGGGCGAAAGCAAGACGACGTCGCCGGGTACGGCCAGCTCGCGCGCGCGCTGTACGGCCTCTTCCATCGAGAACGCATCGACGACGGCGACCTCGCCGGCCGCCCGCCGAATTTCGCCGGCCGATTCGCCGATTGCAACCAGCGCCTTGACGTGCTGCGCGATCGCCGATCCCAGCTCGCCGAATCCGATGCCTTTCGAACGGCCGCCCGCGATCAGCACGATCGGCCGGTCGTAGCTGCGCAGCGCCGCGACCACCGAAGTTGGAATCGTCGATTTCGAATCGTCGACGTAGAGCACGCCGTCGATCTCGGCAACCGTCTCGAGGCGGTGCGGCATCGGCGCAAACGATCGTATCGCATCTCTCAGCGAGGCCGGGTCGCAGCCGACCGCCAGCGACGCGAGCAGCGCCGCCATAACGTTCTCGATGTTGTGAGCGCCCTGCAGCGGTATTTCGCTGCACGGCAAGAGCGCAATGGGGCGCGGATCGCCGGTAACCGGGGCGTAGGTTATCACGTCGTCGCGTAAGTACATCGTGGCGCGTTCGCTCCCGTTGCGTGTAAACCAGAGCTGGCGCGCTTGGACGCGAGCGTTGCCGTGGCGCCACGCGAGAGCTTCGATTCGCGGATCGTCAAGGTTGCCGACGAACCAATCGCTCATCGACTGATTGGCACAGATGCGGTACTTGGCTTCGGCATACTCATCCATCGAAGGGTACCGGTCGAGATGGTCGGGCGCGATGTTGAGTAAGACGGCGACGCGCGGTTTGAACGCACGAATCGTTTCGAGCTGAAACGACGAGACCTCGGCGACGATCCAGTCGGCAGACGTCGCCCCGGCGATCTCCTTGATGAGCGGATTGCCGATGTTCCCGCCGACTCGAGCCTGACGACCGCAACCACGAAGCAGATGTCCGATCAGCGCCGTGGTGGTCGACTTTCCCTTGGTACCGGTGACCGCAACGATCGGCGCCTTGCAAAGCCGATAGGCAAGCTCGATCTCTCCCATGACCGGCACGTCGGCCCGGTGAATGGCGCGGACGACCGGGGAGATCGGTGGAACGCCGGGCGATAGCACCGCCCAGGAAATCGTTTGGAGGATGCCGTCAAGCGCGCCGGGCTCCACGAAGCGCGCGCCGAACGACTCCGCCGCCGCGATTGCTTCGCTCAAGGCTTCCACGGGCTTCTCGTCGGTCGCGTAAAGGGAGACGTTATGGTGAGCGAGGACTTCCAAGCTCGCTAGTCCGCTACGGCCCAAGCCTATGACGAGTATCGCATCGCCGGCGTGAAGTTCAAGCGTATCGGTCATCGCACGATGGTCCATCCTAGCAGCGAACAGATGAACGATGCAAGCCAAAAGCGGGCAGTGACTTTGGTTTCCGGCCATCCGCCCAACTCAAAATGATGATGCAGCGGGCTCATGCGCAGGATGCGCTTGCCTCGCGTCGCTTTGAAATAGGAGACTTGAACGATCACCGATAGCGCTTCGGCGACGAAGACGCCGCCCACGATGACGAGCAGCAGCATCTCGCCGGAAACAATCGCCACGCCGCCGAGCAGGGCGCCTAGTGCCAGCGAACCGGTATCGCCCATGAAGAGCTTCGCCGGATGGCGATTGAAGATCAGGAACGCGGCGCAAGCGCCGGCGCCGGCCGCTGCAGCGATTGCCGCCGCCGGCACATTGGACTGCGCGGCGACGAGACTAAAGACGATCAGCGGCGGAATGACGCTTCCGGCGGCCAGGCCGTCGAGGCCGTCGGTGAGATTGACCGCGTGAATCGTGCCGGTAATCGCGAGAATTCCCAGCAGCAGCCAGAGCCAATGCGGCGCGATCAGCGCGAACGTTCCGGCATGGAAGAGCGTGTCGGTAGGAAACGGGGCCACCCCGGCGTCGATCGCGCGCAGGAAGATCACCGCCACCAGCGCCGTTGCCAGAAACTTCGTTCGCGCTCGCAAGCCGCGCTTGGAGCCGCCGCGCACCGTGATCATGTCGTCGACGAAGCCGATGAGCGCGCAGCAGACGACCAGGGCGACTAACTCCGGCAAGAGCGTCACGCGACCGGCCACCAGCGCTCCGAGCAGCGCGGCCACAAAAACGAGGCCGCCCATCGTCGGCGTCCCCGTCTTGACCCGATGCGTCTGCGGCGCGTCTTCGTAGGCGTGCTGCCGAAGGCCGAGCCGGCCGGTAAGCAGCAGCAGCACCAGACCGGCCGGAACCGCGATCGCGAAGCCAAAGAGCGCCCAGAGCAAGAGCGTGCCGGCGTTCATCCGTGCGCGCAGCCCCTCGCGCCATTTAGCAGGGGATTATCGCCGGATCCGCGCCACTTGAGCACCACGATCGGGGTCTGTTCGTCGCTGTTGCCGTGCGGGTTGTCGAGCAGCGCCGCTTCGACGCACGCCGCGCAGACGTTGCCGGATGCGCCGAGAACCTTTGCCTTCTCCAAATCGTTGGCGTCGACGACGGCGCAATCGATGCCGCAGCGCCCTTCGAAGTCTCGCGCGAACGCATCGGGGTCGCGCGGAGCAAAGACGATGGCCCGTTCGTAGGGCGGCATCGTGCCGGTGTAGCCGTCGAAGGCCGCAATCGCCTCGCCCATCAACTCGTAAAAGACACCGCGGCGGCCGGCGAGACGGCCTGCCAAGTGGGCCAACGTAGCATAAACTGCTCTTGGATATCCGACTCGATCGATAACCAGCTGCATGGACTCGGGCTGGCTGATCGTCGCCATCGGCCCCGCATAACGGCAGAGCAGATACGCTAGCTTCGACGGCCGCACGCGCTCGGCAACGACGAACTCGCCTTGGGCGATCGCAAGCGCCGTCTCCGAAATGGCGACGACGTCGCCGGCTCGCGCGATGCCGGCCACCGCCTCCGAAACCAATGCGGCGAGGTCGTCACCGGGCCGCACCAAGCGTGTGCGAACCGGG
>JABCZE010000012.1 GCA_013289785.1 Vulcanimicrobiota bacterium
GCCGCCCTCCGAAACCTGGATCTTTGCCTCGAACGGAGAGGTGGGCAACGTCGACGTTTATAGTGCGAAAACGCTTAAAATGATTTCGCAGTGTTCTTGCACCGGCGTCGGGCTGGCAGTCGACCCGCACTCCGGCGACTTAGCCGTTGGTACGAGGTCGGCGACGGTTACCGTTTGGCACGTAAAGAGTAAGCAGATCACGCTGTTTGCCACGCTGAAGCTGTCACAGGGCCCGTATGCGATAGGGCTCGCCTTCGACAAGAAAGGTGACTTGTACGCTGGTAATGCCGGCGACAATGCCATCGACTTCTTTGAGTCAAGCGAGATCGAAGCCGGCAGCGGAGGCCCCACTCGCACGCTCTTTACGTCGAACTTGAACGAGGTGCTATATTTAGCCGCCGATGCCCGCAATCTGTTGGCGGACGGCTACAACAGCGGTGGCCAACCGATCCTGGTCTCCGTAAACACGGCCACGGGCGCCGACACGATTCTTCAGACCATCGAGTCCGGTTATTTACCCGAGGGCATCGCGTTCGACCGTCAGGACAACCTCATTCTAAATACCGTCGGCAACAACAACACGCTCGCCGTGTTCAAAAAGCCCTGGAGTGGCTCTCCCACTTCCACGTTCGTATATGGTTCCGGTGCCGAAAACGGCTATTACACCGGCATTTCGTTAAATAGGTCTCAAAACACGCTCTGGGCAGCCAGCTTTTATCTGCCGGTGCAGTCGCATGGCTACGGGAGCGTACAGGCCAACAGCTACCCTCTGGGAAGCGTGGGAGGCTCTTCGACTGGTATCGAGTCCGAATACTACGATAGCATCGCGGTTGACCCTCAGGCTAAGTAAGGGGCGTTCGCCGTCGTAGATAAGGAGTTCGAGCATGCGATTGGTTTCCGGCCTCACGCGCAGCGAAATAGGAGGCGGCGCTTACGTCCCGTAACTACTCGAGACTCCCAGACCAACTTATATATAAGGAGCAATTTGTGAAGGGATCCTTGAAGCTTTTTCCGCTGGTCGCGGCGCTGGTGATCGCCGGCTGTAACGCCGGCGGCTCGTCGAGCACTCCAACGGCGGGCGGCCCGTCGCAAAACGGGCATTCCGGCGTCTCGCACTTTGTGCCCGAGTGGCAAGCCAAGCATGAAGCCCGGCGTGGCTGCAAACCTCTTGCCGGCGGAGCGGAATGCCACGTACTGATCGTGACCAAAGGCGTGAAACCAAACTGTTCGCCGTCAGGCGGCAGCTGCGGCTGGCGCCCCGTCGACTTGCAGACTCGCTATAACCTTACGAAATCGTTAGGCAAGGGATCGGGAACGGTTGTCGCGCTCATCGAACTTGGCGACTTGTCCAGCGCTGAATCGGATCTTTCGACCTACCGCACCACGTTCGGACTGGGAACGGCAACGTTCAAAAAGTTCAACCAGTACGGAGAACAATCGAGCTACCCTGAGAGCTGCGAAGACTTCGGTTGGTGCGTCGAGACCGACCTCGACATCCAAATGGTCTCTTCCAGCTGTCCAAAGTGTACGATCTACCTGATCGAAGGCGGGAACTGCGGCGGGGTCGTTTGCGGCTTAGAGGGAGCGGAGTCGGAGGCCGTTACGCTCGGTGCAAAAATTCTCAGCAACAGCTGGGGATGCAGCAGTTTCAACTACGGCGAGAACTGCGGCGACTCGAACTTCCCCAACTACTTTAATACGCCGGGCGTCGCGTATTTGGCCTCATCCGGCGACTCCGGATATCCGGAGATCGAGTGGCCGGCGGCGCTAGCAAACGTGCTCGCCGTCGGGGGCACGCAGTTGGCGGAGTCCGGGTCGACCTTCAGCGAAACCGTGTGGGATGGCGCGGGAGCGGGCTGCGCAACGACCACCACCAAGCCGTCCTGGCAGCACGATCCGGACTGTGCCGGCCGGACGATCTCGGACATCTCCGCCGAGGCCGGCTGTAGTCCCGGAGTCGCCGAGTACATCAGCAGCTACGGTGGCTGGACGACCGTCTGCGGGACGAGCGTCGCATCACCGCTCACGGCTGGTATCGTCGGGCTCGTTAACAACCCTGGGAGCCTAACCGGCGGTAAAACGTTCTGGAAGTTGAATGCGAAAAAACGCAAGAAAGATCTGCACGTAGTCACTTCCGGCAGCGACGGTAGCTGCGGTGACTATCTCTGCGAAGCCGGTCTCTCAAAGAGCGACGGCGGCTACAAAAAGTACAGCGGCCCGGCTGGATGGGGAACTCCAAACGGGATTGGAGCGTACTAGCTTAGACACGCGCGAATCGGAATGAAGGCGGGCGCCTCGAGCGCTCGCCTTTTTCTTTCGAAACATCAGGCCCTCGGCAGCCGTAACGGGGTTATCGGAGGGTTCTCTTGATGAAGCTTGTTTTGCAACGGCTCGTGGTTTTCATCGCGGCGTTGTTTATCGCCCCGCTGCCCGCTCTTTCGTCGTCGTTCGGGACTACGGTGGCGGCTGCGGCGCAAGCGTACGATGCCGGTAATTATCGGCAAGCAGCAAGCCTCTACGAGCAAGTGGTCCGCGCCAACCCGGTCAATCCGGGGTATTGGCGCCGCTTAGCCGCTTCGTACTATCTGGCCGGTGAGTACCGCGAGTCGATTCCGGCCTATACCAAGGCGCTGCAGTTGCGGCAAGATCAACCAGCGACGTTGGCCTACTTTCTGTCGCGCGCGTATGCGCGCGCCGGCGACCTCGCGTCGGGAATGCGCTGGCTGCGTCAAGCGATGGCCTGGGGATACGTGGATCTCGAAGGTGCTCGCAGCGACGCGGCGATCGCGCTTTTACGCACGCAACCGGGATTTGCGGATCTCCTCGGCATCGTCGAGCCGCAAACCATGACGCGCGTGGCCGGATGGCGCTACGACCTCGCTTTTCTCGCTCGCTGGACGAATGCCGAGGCGTACCATCCGTTCCGAACCGATACCGGAGATCGTTTCGTCTCCGACGCGATCTACACGCAGTCGGAGTTTGACGCGCAAGTGCGCAAACTAAGCGATGCAGTGCCTCGCCTTACCGATCCACAGATCGAACTTGGCATGATGCGCCTGCTGGCGGCGCTCGGCGACGGCCACACCGAACTCGCCGGCGGGCCGCGCCCGGAATACGCGATGACTATTCCCGTGAAGTTCGAGTCGTTCGAGGAGGGATTGTTCGTAACGGCCGCCGCACCGGCGTACCGGAATCTGTTAGGCGCCCGCGTCCTGGCATTCGACGGGCATTCCACCGCGAGCGTCCTGCGGAGCGTTGCTCCGTACGTCAGCCGCGACAACGACTACTGGCTCTCCGCCGTCGCGCCGTACCGGCTTCGCGCGATTCCGTTCCTTCACGCACTGGGCTTAGCATCGCGTGCCGATCGCGTCACGCTGCACCTCCAGCTTCGCGACGGGCGAACGCAGGACGACGTCGTTGAAACGAATACCGACTATCCCAACATTTGGAACCTGCTTCCAAGTCCGGCCGGATGGGTTAACCTGTTCGAGGTGCTGGCAAAAACGCCGCCGCTGTACCTAACGAGGACTAACGAACATTACTGGTTCACGTACGACGCCGGCGCGCGCGTCGTGTACTTCCAGTACAACAGTATAATCGACGAGAACGGCGAACCGCTGGCCGCCTTCGCGCGGCGTTTGGGGGCGTTCCTCGCATCGCACGACGTAGCTAGGTTGATCGTCGACATGCGCTGGAACAACGGCGGAGACACGTTCCTAAACGCTCCGTTGCTCGCAATGCTTCAATGCTCCTCATCAAACCAGAAGGGCAGGCTGTTTGTGATCATCGGCCCGCGTACGTTCTCCGCGGGCCTCAACGCCGCCGATTACTTCCAGCGCGATCTGAACGCGATCTTCGTCGGCGAGCCGACCGGCGGCAAGCCGAACGCCCCCGGCGACGAGACGTTCTTTACTCTACCGTACAGCAAGATCGCGGTAAACTTCTCGAGCGTCTATTGGGAGAGCGGGTGGCCGCAAGACGCTCGCCGAGCAATCGCTCCCGACGTCTATACGCCGCGTACGTTCGCAGCCTACCTCGCGGGAGACGATCCCGCGATGGATGCGATCCTCACCGGCGATTCTTAATCGAGATTAGGTTGCAATGCTGACCGCTAGGACGGTTATCTCGTCCGCCGAGCCGTACATCTTGAACGGATTGCCGCCCTTCGGATAATGCCAGAACTCGATGCCCCCGCTGCTCGCGCTGAAGCAGTACAGGTTGCTCCCGACGACGATGTTGCCTTGCTCGGTGTTGGCCGGTGTGTTCTTCTTGCCGACGACAAACGGATTGAGCACGTCGGTGTAACCCCGGTAGCATGTGTCGGTGAGAATCGTTTCGCCCGCGGATGTCAGCGTTTTGCCGGACAGCGTAGCCTGATTCATGCCGGTCTCGTCTTTTCCGCTGGTCGCTTCTTGATCGCCGACCTCGATGTATTTTCCGTCCCACATCGTGCCGTTGGGAAAATTGATCGTGATGCCGCTGGTGGCGAGCGTCGTGTCTTGTTTGGTTCCGGCCAGTAGAGCGCAAACGCTGACCTCATCGTACTGTCCCACGCCGATGGCGTTACCTCTGTTGTCGTAGCCCATGGGTGACATGGTTTCGCACTCCGTGTTGCTGTAGGTCGCGCCCTTCTTGGCGTTGCCCTTCGAATAGACGATCACTCTGCCGGGCGAGCTGCCGCTGATAGCGACGTCTCCCTTGGAGTCGATCGAACAGCCTACGAGGGAGCCACCTGGGGCATAGGTCTGCAGGGGCGTCGTCCCGCCATGCGCATACTCCGCGACCGTCCCGTCGTCGGCCACGATGTACACGTCACCCTTGGCGTCGACGCATCCGCCGTCCGCTGGAGAACCCCCGAGCGTTCCTACCTGCGTGCCGCTCGAGTAATCGTACACGTTAACGTTGCCAGTCTGCTCGTCCTCAGCGTAGATGAGGGTTTTGGTCTTCGCCTGGGGGAGCATCCACGACTTGCCGTGGTTTGGCGCAGCGCCCCTCGTCCGAGCTGCGTCCACGGCCGGAAGCGCGGGCGCCGAGCTTTGCGATCCACCGCTACATCCAGCGATCAGGGCAAAGGCCGAAGCAGCGAGCATGGCCGTGAAGGTTGTTGGAGCGAAGCGCATGAGGTGGATCCTCCGATGTAGCACGAAACTAGTAAGTAAAGGACTCGAGTTGATTTGCTCGCGGACCTGCGACGTAGCCGGTGCGGCTTCCGGCGACCACTTGTATTCCGCTCAATGGACCGAACGCGAAGCCGCTCAAGCTTTCCAAGACGTTCCCTTGTTCGTCGTACACGTAGATCTCGCTGCCGCCCCGTAAGGAGTTCGGTTGCTCCACAATAAAAAGGTGATTGATCGGATCGGCTGCGATCGAGCTGCCCGCTTGCCCCTCTCCTCCCGAATTCGGAATTTGGCCGGCGAACGTCTGTTTCTTCGTCTTGAGGTCGTACATCTGAACGCTGTACGTCGAGCCCGTCGTCGTACACATCATGTGTGAGGCGGAGTCGATCGCCATGCCGGCCACCGGCCCGCTGAATGGCGGAGCAACGAAGTCGTTGGAGACGCGTCCGCCTCGGATATCGTAGTCGATGAAGACCGTCTCCGAATGGTAGTTGGCGGCCGGGACGTACGCATGCTGCGTCGTCATATCTTCCGCAACGAAGTATGGATAGTTCACGCCGTCGCCCTTCGGGGCATAAAACGTTCGCAGGATCTTGTTTTTTGCAACGTCGGTCACGACGACTTCGAAGGTAGGCGGCTTGGTGATGACTCCATCGAGGATGGTGGCCGCCATGACCGTGACCGGACTGCTTTGCTGGTCCGCAATGTCGTAAATGAGGAAGTCTTGCCCTGGCGGCCGCGTCCAGGTGCCGGTAAGCTTATTTCTCGAAACCGGCGCCATCACGTCAAAGATGTCCCGCCGTATGTGCTGCCGGACGAAGGCCCGTTCGTCGTCGATCAGCCCCACGTCGTTTGCGAGAATTGCATCGGCGAAGAGTTCGCGATTCTCGTGCTTGCTGCGCTGCCGCGCGACGACCTTCGTAATCTTTCCCGACGTCTGGTCGAACGTCTCGATCGTTGAAATTAAAGTGTAGCCGTCCATTGGGGCCTCGGTGAAGAAGCCGTCGGTTCCGTTTTCATCAATCGCCCAGCCGTAGATCGGGCCACCGAACTTCGAAGTCACGATAACTCCGGGGCCAGCCGCGCGATGAGCAGCCGGCCGTGTGCCGCTCGCCGAGAGTCCGGGGAATCCGTTCGTGGGCGCGCCTCTGGAACCGGCGCAGGCCGAAAGCGACGCTGCAAAGGCCGAAACGGCCGCGCCCAGTAGGAAACGCGATAGGAGTTTATGTTTGGCAAGAAGGACGTTCATCAGTGCTCAACGTTCAATTCGAAAGACGAAAGAACCCTGAAAGGGGTGCTGTAATTCGTGTCAGTAGGCTGACCAAAAGCCGGCGGCGTGCGGCGCGTAACTAGAGCGCGATTTCGCGTAGCAGCTGCCGTGCGGCGAGCTCGTACTGCCGCCGGCCGGTGATTCTCGCCATCACGCGATAGGCGGCGGCAAGCGGCCGCGGGTGACTGGTCTCTTTGAGGACGTCGATTGCCCGGGAGATGGTCTGTTGCGCTCGATCCAGCTCTCCCAATCCCGCGAGCGCCTCAGCCTGCAACTGCAGCGTCAACCCAACATAGCGACCCAGGCCAACGCCTGCGTAAATCGCCTCGGCGGCGCCGGCGGCCCCAAGGGCGGGCGCGAACTCTCGGCGAGCCAGATGGATCCGTGCGCGCGACATCTCCACGAGGGCGAGCGTCAAGGGATTGCTGGTGGCACACTCGGAGAGTTGTGCGGCGTAGGCAGCGGCGGCAGTAAGCGATCCGGCCTGGAGGTTCGCGTGCACGAGTTGACCTAAAACGGTGCCTTGCACCCACCCGGAGCCGGCGACGCGGGCGGTGCCGACGAGCGGGGTCAGCAGCCGCAGCGCGTCTCCCGAGCGGTCGTTAATGCGATAGTGCGTTGCCAGATGCACGGCGATGATCAGCGAGCCACGGACCAGACCGGCGGACACTGCGGCGCGATAACACTCCCACAGGGCTTCTTCGCAACGCTGGGTATCTTTCGCCAGAAGGAGGCTCGTCAGTGCAGCCATTGCGCGGCAGCTGATCTCAACGGAAGGTTCCGCGGCGTTCCGGCCGGCCACGCTGCACGCTTCCGATGCAAGGTCTAAGGCCCGCTCGACGCCGCCATTGTCGACGAGCAGTTCGGCTTTGAGAAGGAGTGCTTCGACCAGTGCGTTGGCAACGCGCGTTCCGAGGCTTCCGTTGGTCCACGGGCGCAGCCGCATGATGCTGTGCTGTGCGAGGTCGTCGGACACTTTCCAGTCGCCGGCACTCATGGCCACGGCGGCGAGGGCGAGGTCGGCCTCGATCCGCTGTAAATCGCCGTCGATCGTCGCCCGTTGCGCGAGCGTCGTCGCGAGGCCGGCATGATGATAGGCCCGCGCGGAGAGGTCCGCATCTCGATACACCCGTGCAAGTCGCACCTCGATTGGGCCCCGTTGCTCCGGAGGCGCGACGTCGGCGGCAAGCCGTTCGAGGATCTCTGCCGCCGCTTGCCAGTTACCGCCATTTTCCAGAGCTTCGGCCAATGCAAAACGGACGTCGAACGCGTCGGGAGCGACGGTGACGGCCGCCTTTGCGCGCGCCGGTACCTCCGTGAGAAGCCGGTCCGCGATCGTGCCTAGTGCGGTTCGTCGCTCGCGGAACAGGTGTCGCTCGGAAACGTGCAGCGAGGTTGCGACTGCAGCGTAACCCTCGCGCTTGACGTCGCAGCGTACGACGATTTCACGCTGTCGCAACGTTAGCTCGTCAAAAGCGGAGCGAACTATTCGTGCAACGTCGCGATGATCGAGTGGCGGCGAAATTCGTCCGGCCAGAGCGTTTCCGCGAAGAGAGCGCGACTCGTCAACGCACCGAACCAGCTCGCCGCAAGCGCGGATCGTTTCGGCATCGAACCGCGGCCGAGGGATTCGCTTTTTAGGCATGCTCTTTCTCCCCCGAAGCGCCGGCTTTCGTCCGTTGGGTTGGCAGAACGATCCGCAGCTTCGTTCCCAGTCCGGGCTTTGTTTCAATTTTTACGTCGCGCGCCAGCGAGGCGATCAGAAATAGACCGCGCCCGTTTTCGTTTAACGCGTCGGCGGGTAGCTGCGGCGCAAACCGCGACAGCCCCGGACCCGCGTCGGCGACGGTGACGACGGGATTGGCACCGGTCCAGTCGATCTCGACCCTCACCGAACCCGGCGCATGTTCGACGGTATTCGCAAGCACTTCGCCGATAATGAGCTCCGCGGTGAATAGGTCCTCTTCATTCGGCGCGAAGGAGCGCATGAAGCCCGCAAGCTCGCGCCGCAGCGAGTGTGCTTCGTGCGAACTTCTCGAATCGAACGTCCAAGTTTTTTGAGGCGCGACACCGACCTGCACGATCAGGAGCACGGTATCGTCGACCGGCCGCTCCGAACCCATGACGCTCCGTTGAATGAAAGCGGCAGGCTGCGTGATGTTCGACTCGTTCACCAAGCGCGTCATCGCAGCCAGCAGCATCCGTTCGGCCCCGAGAGTATCGCGCTTGAACTCGGTCAGCCCGTCGGTGTAGAAAAGAACTGCGGCGCCCGGCTCCAAAGCCGCCGTGTGCGTTAGCGATGCGATCGGAATGCCGACGCCGAAGGGCAGTCCGCCGTATTCCAGCGCACGCGCGGGGGTATTCGGCCCCGCAACAATCGGTGGTGGATGCCCGGCGCTCGCGTAGCTGACGGAGCGGAGATCGCGGCTCAGGATAGCCACCATCGCCGTAGCCGGATCTTTCTGGCGCGATCCGACGGCGTGGTCGGCCTTGTTCAGGATTTCCGCGGGATCTTCGACCTCGAATGCCGCGAGCAAAATGCTTCGCCGAAGGCGTGCGGCGCTGACCGCGGCCTCCAGTCCGTGCCCGGTCACGTCACCGATCGAAAAGGCAACGCGTCCATCGGGCAGGGCGAAGGCATCGTACCAATCGCCGCCGATGAGCGCTTCATGGTCGGCGGCGATATAGAGGACGTCGCTGCGCAAGCCGACTCGCTGCGGCAACCCTTCGGGAAGGAAAGCCGTCTGGAGCGTTTCGGCCGAATGTTTCGTTTGCGCCAACAACACCTGAAGCTGTTTGCGCGCGGCTCGCCTTTCGGCGGTGATCGCGCCCAGCACGAGTCCGGTCGTCGCTAAAACCGCCATCCAACTATCGAGTTGAACGAGTCGCGAGTCGAGGCTCCCCGAGGTCCACGGTCCCATCCCGTGCGACGTCGCCCAAATCGCAAGACCGCAGAGGACGGCGATCGCGGCGGTCGTTTCGCGCTGCCGGAAACGCAGCGCCGTCCAAATGATGAAGGGATACAGCGAAAAGCGCAGCGGGAAGTTTGTTAGGAACGAGACCCAGGCCGAAGCCAACAGCGCGATCGCGAAAATCGCGAGCTCGAGCGTACTGCCCGCGGCGCGTTCCCTCCGGTGCGTGCTCGAGATCCACGTCAGCAAGAGCGGCGTGATAAAAAGCACCCCCATCGCATCGCCAGCCCACCAGACCCACCAAACCGACGGCGCCGCGCTCCATGGAATGATTCGGGCTAGCGCGAGTTGGACGACTCCGTTGGTCGCCGATACGGTCATCGCAACCGCCGCGCCGAGGATGGCCAGAACGAGTACGTCGCGGACGCGATCGAGATTATTCTCGAATTCGCCCACCCGCCGTATGAGGAAGTTGCCGAGAAGCGGCGCGAGCGTGTTTCCGGTTGCGATGGCCGCTGCAGTCCATATCGGCTCGGAACTTACCGCGTTGATCGCGAACGCGCCGATCCAAATACCCGGCCAGACTCGATATCCCCAGAGCAGCAGGGCGGCGAGCGCGATGCCCGAGGGCGGCCATGCCGCCGTCACTTGCTTCGTCGCAAACGCCAGCGTGAAACCGGCCTTCGCCCCAACGATATAAGCGAGTGCGACCAAGATCGGGATCAGGATTCTCGCACCGGGACGCTTCAGCTGCAGTACCTCCTTGTCGGAAATTCGTGAAAGGCGACGTCCTCCGTTCACAGAAATTAGCCGTATGATACGTGCGACCGTCTTCCTTTTTATCGTTACCCTTTCGGCCGGCACGGTCTCGGCGGCGGAACCCACCCCGCTCGACGCCGGGCAAATCGACAAAGTCCTCGTCGCGGCCCATGCCGCTGCGGGAGGAGCGCAGCTCGATGCTTTTGCAGCGGTGACGCAATCCGGCACGTTCGTTCAGAACGGCGGTCCCCCGAGTTCGTTTGATGCCGTCGCGGATCTGCACGACGGCTATTCGCGCAGCCGGCTCGTCGTCGGTCCGGCGACGTTGCTTCAAGGATACGACGGCACGGAGTGGAGCGAGGCCAGTGGCTCGCTCTCGATCGTCAGCCTGCCGTCGTTCGTCGCCGATGCCGTGACGCAAGCGTATCTGGTTAGCAACGCTTATTTCCGCACCGATCGGCGGTCAACCGTTACGTCGGGACAGGAAGAGAGCCTGGACGGACGCCAGGCAGATGTGCTGCACGTTGAACCGGCAGGCGGTTCGCCGGCCGAGTTGTATTTTGACGCGGCATCCTACCGTCTCGTGAAGGTCGTCTCGCACACGGCACAGGGTTTGGACACGACGACGAACTCGGATTTTCAAACCGTCCAAGGCGTACCGGTTTCGATGCAACAGGTCGACGTCGATGCCTCCGGCACGACGACGACCACGACGTTAACGTCCGTGAAGTTTGCCGCGGCCGTTGATCCCGCGGACTTAGCGCGTCCTGCCTACGTTTCGCACGGGCAGCTTACGGCGCCCACCTCGATCCCTTTTGTTAGCGATGCGGTTGGTACGCTCGGTCACATCGTGGTTCCGGTAGCGCTCGATGGGAAGCAGGCCTCGCTGATTTTTGATTCCGGCGGCAGCAACTTCTTGCTTCCCGCGGCAGAGCAGCGTCTGGGGCTCCACGCGTCGGGTGGCATCGCCACCGGGGGCGTCGGCACGGCGGAGCAGATGACGGCCTTCGCCGCGGTATCGACCGTTGATTTCGGCGGTGCGCGGCTTTTCAAACAGAACTTCGTCGTTACGCCGCTTTCCTATCCGATCTTGCACCCTCGTATGAACGTGACGCCGGAAGGACTGATCGGCTTCGAGTACCTTGCGAACTTCCGCATCGTCGTGCGCTATGCCGATCGTCAGGTGGACGTTGCGCCGTTCGACGAACCCGCGCCCGCCGGCGGCGTAACGCTACCGTTCAAGTCGGATGGCCGGCACGCATACGTGCTCGCCACGATCGATGGAGTGCCCGGATACTACCTGCTCGATACGGGAAACGCCGGCGGCATCATACTCAACCTGCCGTTCGTGCAAGAGAATCATCTCTTTCCCGACCCCGGCCTCACCTACGCGGCGCCGGGCGGCGTCGGCGGAGGTTTCGCGCAGGTGGCAACCGCGGCGAAATCGTTTATCTTCGCGGGGCGGACGTTCAACGATGTTCCGGTCGGCATCCCACAAGTGAAATCCGGGTTTTTCGCTACGCGCGGCGTGGCTGGAAACCTCGGCTCGGCATTTCTCTCGCGCTTTACCGTCGTTTTCGATTACAAAGCCCAAACCGTAACCTTTATCGCGAATCGTAACGTTGCGATGCCGTTTCGTAGCGATCGCATCGGGCTCAGCCTCAATCAAACCGACGCATCGGCCTTCGAAGTGCGCCTCGTCGTACCAAACAGTCCTGCAGCGAACGCCGGCATCGCCGCCGGGGATCGGATTACCGCGTTTGCCGGGCACGAGATATCGTCGGGGTTGGGCTTCGGCGACTTCTTTCCGTACAGCCAGGGCAGCAAGCCGTTCACGGTGACCGTCGCTCGCGGAGGTGCGAGCAGAACCGTGACGCTCGCGCCACGCAAGCTTCTGCCGCCACCGCAGTAGGCTTTTCGCTCTTGCTTACCGTCGCGTTACTGTCGCGTTACTGACGAACGATACCCCGCTGAAGCCATCGATCCGGGAGCCCGCGGCGGAAGCGGAACGAGTCATTATCATGGGGCGCTCACCGACAAGGGCACGATGACCCTTCAACTGCTCCATCAGCAGCCTGACGGAGCAGTGGTGCTCACGATTAGCGAGCAGGGCGAGAACGTTAGACGGGCGCCCCCAGCCGAGTGCGTCGTGTATGCCAACACGAACGTCATCTGCGATCCGAATAAAACGGTTTACCCGGAGGAGTATACGCTCTTGCGCTTTCTTGGGCGAGACTTCGTCGATCCCAGCCGGCTCGACGCAAATCGTCACTGGCCCATTACGCAGAATAGCGCAGCGCTCGACGTTCATGCCGATTACGTCGTCAACAGCAGCGACGGCGGCAAGATGCAGATCACCGAGACGCGAACGCTTCGGCAAGCGGGTGCCGGCAGCCTCACGACCGACGTACAAACGAAGATCGGCTACGATTTCACGCAGTCGCTGCCCACTTCAATCGATGAATACGTGACGCAGCGTTGCTCGGGCCCGGTTAATCGACCGGTAGACGGGCGCTTTCTTGCGCTTGCATCTCGGCATTGCCAATGCGCTGCGGCATTATTAGTTGGAATTAGATTAGTTCGAAGCACGAACTACCCGCGATTCTTTTGAACAGCAGAATCGCGGGTAGTAATTGAAATGCAAGATTCTCCAGAAGGAGGAAAGCGTGCATTTTCAAAGGCTTCTCCCTGCAATCATCGCGACGATACTAACGGTCGCAACCCCTGCACCTGCGGCCGCGCAGGTTTCGATCGGTGTTGGGCTCGGCTTCGGGTTCGGCGGCGGGGCCGGGTTCGTCGTGGCTGGTGCTCCACCGCCTATCCCGTACTATGCGCAGCCGCCCGCACCTTATCCTGATTATCAATGGACCCCCGGCTATTGGGGCTGGGGATCTGCGGGCTATTACTGGGTTCCCGGAGTCTGGGTGCCGCCGCCGGCGGTTGGCCTCTATTGGACGCCCGGCTATTGGGGCTACGACGGTTCGGGCTACGCTTACTCCCAGGGCTATTGGGGAACGAGCGTCGGCTTCTATGGTGGCATTAACTATGGGTTTGGCTACTTCGGCACGGGCTTTGTTGGTGGCACCTGGGCCGGTGGCGCCTTCAACTACAACACTGCCGTCGTGAACGTGAATCGGACGACGATCCGAAACACGTACGTCGACAAAACCGTCATCAATCGAAACACGATCAGTCACAGCCGCGTGAGCTTTAACGGCGGACGTGGCGGAATACATGCCAGGGCGACGCCGGCGCAACTCGCCGCAGCGAGGCATCGCATCCCGCCGACGGCGCAGCAGCGAGAGCATTCGATCGTCGCCTCGCGCGACCGAACCCTCGCCGCCAGAGTCAATCATGGCCATCCGCCGGTTACGACGGTCCGCGATTCATTGAGCGCGACGAACCGGCCGGCGCACTTCGCACCGGTTACCGCCGCCGACAGGCGCGTCGCGCAACGGGAGGTGC
>JABCZE010000013.1 GCA_013289785.1 Vulcanimicrobiota bacterium
GGCTCTCGCGCGCCTGGGAATCGACGTGGATGCCTGGCCGGCGCCGCCGGCGGGGCTCTTCGTCGTCGAAGAGCGCGCGCTTTTTCTGCGATCGCGCAGCCCGATGACCGTGGCCCACGAGTTCGGTCACGCCCTCGACTGCGCGCTGGGGGGCGGCGTCTATCGCAGCAGCATCGATCCGCAAGTCCGGGCGCTCTTTGCCGGCGCGCAAACGTTCGTGACGCCCTACGCCGCAACCGGCGTCGACGAGTACTTCGCCGAGTCGCTGCGGGCATACGTCGAGGCCAACGACTGCGCTTCGCCGTGGCCGCGGGCGACGCGCGCGCGTCTGCGTCACGGCGACCCCGGGATGCACGACTACGTCGAGGCGCTCTTCGAGCGCGAGTTCGGCGAGCGGCTCGACCTGGGGGAGGTCGTCTCTATTTGACCGACTGAACTTGCGCGAGGCTCACGCCGCCGGCGTGATTGGTCCACGAGCTGCGAATGTAGCTGATGACCGCGGCAATCTGATCGTCGGAGATCTGGCCCTTCCAACTCGGCATGATGCCGCTGTAGGCTGCGTTGTTTACCGTCACGCGGCCTTCGAGGCCGTCCTTTACGATCGCAATCACGGCGACCGGATTTCCCGTAACGACGGCGTTGCCGGCCAGGGGCGGAAACGCTCCGGAGACGCCTTGGCCGCTGGTTTGGTGGCAACTCGAGCAATCGGTCAGATAGACCGTCGCACCGTCGCTGGCCGAGGCTGGATTCTTCATCGCCGCGGCCGACGCCGATGCCCCGGCGCTCGCGGCGTTGGAACTTTTGGTGCAGGCGGCCAGCGCCACGCAAAGCGCGAGCGCAACAGCGATTCTCATGTAACTCTCCGAGGACGAGCGCTCATCGCCCAGACGAGCGCCACGAGCAAGAAATTGGCAACCAACGAACTTCCGCCGTACGAGATAAACGGCAGCGTTATGCCGGTTAGCGGCAGCAGACCGATCACGCCGGACACGATGATGACGACTTGAAATCCGAGGGTTGCGCCCAGCCCCGCAGCCAGCAGTTTCGTATAAAGGTCGGGCTGCTCGAGCCCGGCGGCTAGAACCCGCCGCACGAGATCGAGAAAGATCGCCAAGACGACGATCGCGCCGATCAGCCCGAACTCTTCGGCAAGGGCCGCGTACACGTAGTCGGTCGCCACATCCGGAATGAACTGCGGATGGCCGAGGCGGTAACCGGTTCCCGCCAAACCGCCGGCCGCAAGCGAATAGTAGGATTGCGAGGATTGAAATCCGGCGCCGAGCGGATCGGCAAAGGGATGGAACCAAACGGCGATGCGCGTCTGTACGTACGGGTAATGGTGCACGGCCCAAAATGCGCCGGCCGCAAAGAGCAACGCGCCGAATAGCACGATGTCGATCCGTCGCGTCGCCACGAAAAGCAGCGTAGCAAAAGTTGCCAGCAGCAGCGTCGCCATGCCGAGGTCGCGCTGCACGACCAGAATCGCCATCGACGCTCCCCAGCCGATAAAGAGCGGCCCGAGATACTTCAGGTTGGCGCGCAACGACCACGGCCGCGCCGTGGCGATGACGTCGGCCATCTCGGCGAGATACGCCGCCAGGAAGAGCACGATGCAGAGTTTGATCAGCTCGATCGGCTCGTATTGAACCGGCCCGAGCTTGATCCACAGTCGCGCTCCATTAATCTCGACGCCGAAGAGAATCAGCAGCGCAAAGAGCGCGAGCGAAGCGACGACCCAGAGATATTTGAACGCCGCAAAACGGCGAAACTGCGTAAAGGCGGGCCCCGCGACCAGCGCCAGTCCCAGCGACAGCAGCAGCCAAAGTTGCTGGCGATGCGCGAGATCCGGCTTGAGCCGCGCGACCATTGCGAGGCCGAACGCCGCCAGCACGACGGCAAGTGCGGGAATGACGTCGTCGCGAACGCTCGTCGCCGGCTGCCACAGCACCCACGCCATCGCAAGCACGACCAATGCAACGAGCATCCACGGTGGACCAATCGTCCCAGCCGGCGCAAACGAGAGCATCAGTGCGGCCACGGCCAGCGCGACGCTCATCGGCAGCGCGCGCCGGACGAGTAGAGCGATCAGTGGGCGAGCACCGCGGCCGCGAGAAACCCGATGGCCGCCGCAATTCCGGTCGCCATGCGCGCGATTACCGGAACGTGAAAGACCACGACGCTCGACGCCGGGAAAATCGCTCCTTCATCGTCTTCAAACCGCGCGACCAGAATCCGTTCGCCCGGGTCGCTGGCTTCCAATCGCTCCAAGAGCGTTTGCCGTTCGCTCGCCCCTGCAATGCGCCGTCCCAAAAGCACGATCGCATCGCCGGGAATCAGGCTCACGTTCGAGATGCTTACGTCGAGCACGGGTGCGGCGGCAAACGCCCGCGCCAGCACCGGGATCGGGCGTTCCTCCATCACGTCGTCGTTGCAGAGCGGCGCGATCGCACCGCCCCGCGCCAGATATGCCGCCGTCGCTCCGGCGTGGATAACATAGGCAAACCCTTGCACGACGATTACCGCCGTCAACGACGCTGCCGCGGTCACATAATCGTCGTGGTTGGCCGTGTTGGCATAGAGCGACCCGTTTACTCGCGCCAAAACGGCGAGCATTGCGGTTGCGGCGGCCTGCGGCCGAGCGATGGCGCGCCGGAAGAGCGGACTGCGCATTCGCCCTTGACACTCCGCGCGAAGCCGTGCGAGCAGGGCCGACTCGATCGGAAGACCGCCCATCTGCCCAAAGCCTCGCGCGACGGCCAGCAGCCACGTGCCGGGGCCCAACTGCAAACTCAAACACGACGTCCGGTCGCCGCGGATCGCAAGGGTCATCCGCTGCGCACCGACGTCACGACGAGCCGCGTCGTTCCCAGGTCTATTTCATCGCCCTCGCGGACTTCGATCGCCTCGGTGACGCGACGCCCGTTGAGAAAGGTGCCGTTGCGGCTGCGCAGGTCTTCAACGTAGACCACGCCGTCGTAGCTCGACAGGCGCGCGTGCTGCCGGCTTACCTCGGGATCGTTCACGGCGACGCCCGCATCTTTCGAGCGGCCGATTTCCACCGGTGGGCGCACCTGCAGCGGACGCCGCCCGCCGCGTTCGACGATGTCGAAGTCGACCTGCATTGGCGTCAGGGTGCCGATTTCCGCCGCCGCGCGCACGCGGGGGCGCGCGGCCAGCAGCGCTACGGCGGCCAGCGCCGCGGTGATCTCCAGCGATCCGACGCGCATTTGCGTCGTAAAGCCGGCGACGGCAGCCAGGGCGATCATGCCGACTCAAATCTCATTCGCGTGTTTCCAAATAGCAGCTCATCTCCATCACGCAAGGCTTCGACGCTGACCCGCCGGCCGTTGACGAACGTCCCGTTCGTCGAGCCGAGATCCCGAACGACGGGTTGCGCGCCGTCAATCTCGACGAGCGCGTGGGCGCGCGAAACGCTGGGATCTACCAGGACGATCTCGCTCTCCTCGCCTCGCCCCACGCGGGTCGCTCCTTCGATGGAATATACCCTATCCGGGGGCACGCCCTTGACCATCCGCAAAGAAAAGTGCGTGTCGCGCGTCGCGGCCTCTTCGACTTCGATCGCGACGGCGCCTAACGGCACGCTGGCTCGGGGCGCCATGGCAACCCGCGCTTCGCCGCCGGTGAAGGCCACGCCGACCTTCGCGGCTAGATCGTGCAAGAGCTCGGCCCACGCTCGCTGCAGATACTCCGCGTGCTCGGCGAGGCGATCGAAATCTTCAGGGCTCACGTAGACGGCATAACCGGCGGGAGCGCTCAGCCGGCCGTCGTCGGCGCGCGTCTGCGCTTCCATCGTCGAGACGAGCTTCCGCGCGATCTGCGCGGGCTCGACATCGCTGGGAAAGGTCTTCGCAAAGGCGCGCTCGATGAACTGCGCGCACGCCTGCTCGATCTTCGCCAAGAAGCTCATCCTTCGACTGCGCTCATTGCCGACGGACCAGTCGCGCGATGTAGAATCCGTCGCGCCCGTCGATTCCGGGGGGCACGAGCACGTCACCGGCATCGGTCAGCAGCGACTCGTAGGCCGCCGGCATCGGGTCGCGTTCGAAGTTCTCTCGCGCCAAGAACCACTCCATCACTTCCGTCGTTTCGCGCGGGTCCGTCGAGCAAACCGCGTAGACCAGCGTCCCGGACGGGCGGACATGCCGAGCCGCTTGCTCGAGAAGCGCTCGCTGGGTGCTCGCGAGGCGTTCGCCGTCGGTACTCTGCTTCTTCCAGCGCGCCTCGGGCTGGCGCCCGACGATACCGCTTCCCGAGCATGGGGCGTCGAGCAGCACGCGGTCGAAATGCTGCTCCTCCGGAAGTAGCGCTTGCGTCGCGTCGCCCGTGACGATGCCGGCAATAACGTCCGCTCGTTCCAAACGCTGTGCCAACGTGGCAGCCTTGCGCGCGTCGCTCTCGACACAGAGCAGCGTCCCGTCGCGCGCGAGCCGCGCGCCGATTTGCAGCGCCTTGTTTCCTCGCCCGCTGCAAACGTCCAGGACGCACTCACCGGGCCGCGGATCGAGCACGCCGGCAGCCATCGCGGAACTCTCCGATTGCGGCCACCAACGACCGTCACCCGCCGCCTCGGAGATCTGTCCGCGCTGCACCAGCAACGCCTCTGCGACGAAGGGCGACGGGCGCGTCTCCACCCCCGCCGCTGCAAGCTGCGAAGCTGCCTCGTCGACCGTACCGCGAAGCGCATTGACGACGAGCGCGGGGCTCGCCGGCGCGTTTACCGCCAGGCAGATCTGCTCGAGCGCAACGCCAAAGGTTGCGCGCCATTGGCGCACGAGCCAAGTGGGAAGCGAATAGCGCGTCGCGAGATACTCGTCTTCGTCAACAAAAAGCTCTCGCGCCGGCGGCGGCGGCCGCTCGCGAAGGAACCTTCGCAGCACCGCGTTGACCAAGTTCGCCACCCCGCGATGGCCGAAACGTTTGGCAAGGTTGACGAACTCGAACAGCGTCGCATGTTCGTCGGCACGCGTATAGACTAGTTCGTAAACGGCCAGCCGTAGAATCTCCGCAATAATCGGCGGCAGCTCGGACAACGGCTTCGTTAGCAGCGGATTTAGATACCAGTCCAGCGTGCGCCGCATCTTGATTGCGCCGTACCCGAGCTCGGCGGCAAATGCGACGTCGCGCGCGCTCAAGCCGGCGCGGCGCACGCGATAATCGAAGGCGGCGTGCGCGCTGCGCCCGCTCTCCCCGTTAGCGGGAAACACGTCGCTGACGACCCGCAGCGCCAACTCCCGCGCACTCATCCGGCCGTCCGCCTGTATTCGGAGCCGCTCATCTTTCCGCGATTTGGCGCGATCAGCTCGTCGATAACGAGATCTCCGGAATCACCGACGTGAGCGCGCAGAATCTTGACGGTCTCGCCGTTGATTTCGGCGCGCGCCGCCGGCTGCGGCGCATAGGCGCGAACGGCGCGCACGATGCGTTCGGGCGCCCAACTCAAGTCGATTCGCAAGTCGTCTTTGGCGACTGGGCGCGTCAGCACCGGTTCGCCGCTTTGCGGATGCGCGGCGAGTCCGCCACGCTCCGCCAAGGTGATGCACTGCGCGAGCAGCTGCGCACCCAGCGCAGCCAGACGGTCGTGCAGTTCGCCGTACGTTTCATCCCGCTCGATGGCGACGCGTTGCTGTAAGACGATCTCCCCGGTATCCAAGCCGGCGTCCATCAGCATGATCGAGACTCCCGTCTCCGCTTCGCCTTGCAGAATCGCGCTCTGAATCGGTGTTGCCCCGCGGTACTTGGGAAGCAGCGAAGGATGAACGTTGAGCGCCCCCAGCGCAGGAAGCGCGAGCAGCTCGCCCGGCAGAATGCGCCCGTACGACGCGAGCGCAAAGAGGTCGAAGCCTTCGCCGGCCATTTCACGCGCAAAGCTACGCAGCCGTAACGGCTGGTAGACCGGCAAGCCGAGGTCGAGCGCCACTCGTTTGACGGGGCTGCTTTGCAAGCGATGGCCCCGCCCGGCCGGGCGATCGGGTTGTGTGACGGCGCCGGCGCATTCGGTGCGTTCCGCAAGGACGCGAAGGCTCGGCACGGCAAAGTCGCTGGTGCCAAAGAAGAGCGTTTTCACGCCTCCGCCGTCTCTTTTTCCTCTTCGCTGACTGCAGCGCGCAAGTTCTTCGCGCGGTCGATGTAAAGCGCGCCGTTGAGATGGTCGATCTCGTGCTGCAGACACTGCGCGAGCAGGCCGTCACCTTCGATCCGAATCTTCTGCCCGTGGCGATCCAGGCCGCTTACGGCGGCGTGCTTGAAGCGGATAATTTCCCCGACGAGGCCCGGTACCGAAAGACACCCCTCGCGAAGCTCGCTCTCTTCACTGAGCTCTTCGATTTTGGGATTGATGACGACCATCGGCTCGTGCTCGTCGTCATGCACGTCCATGACGAAGATCCGCTTCGAAACATTGATCTGCGGCGCTGCCAGCCCCACGCCCGGCGCCGCATACATCGTTTCGAACATGTCGTCGATGAGCTGCTGAAAAAGCGGCTCCCGAATCTCTTTGGGATTGACTCGCTTGGCCACCCGCCTAAGCGTCGGGTGGCCGTCGGTCAAAATCTCTCGGATATAGGGCATCGCGGGCGGCTATTCGCGCTTCGCGCCGCCCGCTACTCTCAGCGCTTGGGGCCCTAGGCTTTCTTCGTTCGGAACGTCGTTACCAGGAAGTGCGGGATGCAGTTGCGTCCGCCGTCATTCCAAAAGAGGCTGACCGTTACATCCGGACCGACGTACCATCCCGAACCCGATGGGCCCGCAATGGCCGATTGATAATAGACCGCGTTGGAATATGTCGGGTTCTTGTGACCGGAAGGAAGCTGCGACTTGTTAATGCCGGTAAACGGCCCGGTGAACGTCGACGAACCGTTCGATTCTGAAAGCAAGAAGTCGAACTGGTTGCTCGGCGGCAACTGACCCTTGGTGGAGACGTAGATGTTCGCGATTCCCGGAGGAGCGTTCTTCGAGTTCGGGACCGGGAAAAGCACTTCGAGTTGGTTCGAGCTCGGCGGGCCGCCGCAGTTTCCCGTCGGCCCAGAAGTGGGCCCGGGCCCCGGAAAGCCGCCGTTGTTAGCGCCATTGCACCCGGCTAAGGCGGCGGTTGAAAGCAGGGCGGCGAGGAGTACGCCTTTGGGTTTTCTCATGGTGTAAGAATCCTCGTTTCGCGGGAGGCGGACCTGTGAGTCCTAATGGGAATTCCCTTAGAGAATGTACCCGGAAAGGTCGGCATTCGCCACTACGCCGGCCAGCCGCTGCCGCACGTAATCGGCATCGACCACAATCGTGCCGCCGTTTTCGGGAGCCTCGAAGCTGACGTCTTCGAGCATCCGCTCGAGCACGGTGTGGAGGCGGCGAGCGCCGATGTTTTCGGTCTGCTCGTTCACCGTCATGGCGAAGTTAGCGAGCTGTTCGATGGCGTCGTCGCGGAAATCCAGCGTGACGCCGTCGGTGGCGAGCAATGCCTTGTACTGCTCCACCAGTGCGTTCTTGGGCTGGGTCAAGATCGTTTTGAAATCCTCGGCCGTGAGCGAGTCCAGCTCGACCCGAATCGGCAAGCGGCCTTGCAGTTCGGGAATGAGATCCGACGGTTTGCTCATGTGGAAAGCGCCCGCGGCGATGAATAAGACGTGATCGGTCTTAATTGGACCGTGTTTGGTGTTGACCGTCGAGCCTTCGACGATCGGCAGGATGTCGCGCTGCACGCCCTCGCGTGAGACGTCGGGACCGCCGCGCTGCTGCGAACCGGCGACTTTGTCGATTTCGTCGATGAAGATGATGCCGTCTTCGGCGGCGCGGCGTAGCGCCTCGCGCTTGACCGCATCCATATCGATCAGTTTTGCGGCCTCTTCTTGCTCGAAGATGCGCAACGCCTCGGCGACCGTAACCCGCTTCTTCGTCCGGCGCTTGGGCAGAATGCCGCCGAGCATCTCGCCCAGGTCGCCGCCCTGATCCATGCCTCCGCCGATGACGCCGATCGGCAGCGACTGGCTTTCCTCGACCTCGATCTCGATCAGCCGCACATTGTAGAACCCGTGCTCGATCTCGCCGCGCGTCTGGTCGCGCACCCGTTGCGCGTCCGGCGAGACGCTGACCGGAGCCGAGTGCTGCTGCGCGGAAACGTTGCCGCCGAAAATCGAGCCGAGAGCCGCGCCGAGCGGATTTCCCGGGGATCCCGATCCGGGCGGACGCGTCTCGGGCTGAAGCACGTCGATTACGCGTTCGACCGCCTGGCGCGCCGCAAGCTCGCGAACCTCCTCGCGGCGCTCGTCCATAATCGTGCGAATTGCGGCTTCCACGAGGTCGCGCACCATCGATTCCACGTCGCGGCCGACGTAGCCGACCTCGGTATACTTCGTCGCTTCGACCTTGATGAACGGCGCGCCGACCAATGCCGCCAAACGCCGGGCTATCTCGGTCTTGCCGACGCCGGTTGGGCCGATCATCAGAATGTTCTTCGGGGTGATCTCGTCGCGCAAGTCTTCGCGGGCGCGGGCCCGGCGGTAGCGGTTGCGCAGCGCGATCGCGACGGCGCGCTTCGCTTTGGCTTGGCCGACGATGTGCTTGTCGAGCTCCTCGACGATTTGCTGCGGCGTCAGCCCTTCGACTGCGCTCAGGACAGGCTGCGTTAAGCCGGTCATGGCAGCGTCTCCACGATGATGTCGGTATTGGTGTAGATGCAGATCTCGGCTGCAATCTCGAGCCCTTTGCGCGCGATCTCGTCCACCGAGAGCGCAGTGTTGCGCAGCAGCGCGGTGCCTGCCGCCTGAGCGTAGGGGCCACCGCTGCCGATCGCCGCAACGCCTTGATCGGGTTCGATGACGTCGCCCGTGCCGGAGAGCACGAAGAGGTGCTCGGGATTGCCGACGATCATCAGCGCCTCCAAACGCCGTAACGCGCGATCCTGACGCCAGTCTTTGGCCAACTCGACCGCGGCGCGCGTCAGATCTTTGAACTCAGCGAACTTGCCCTCGAACTTTTCGAGCAGGGTAATGCCGTCGGCGGCCGAGCCGGCGAAGCCGGCCAACACCTTGCCGCCGGAGATCTTGCGCACCTTGCGCGCCCCGTGCTTTACGATGGTCTTATCGAGCGTCACCTGGCCGTCGCCGGCGATCGCTAGCTTTCCGTCGCGGCGGACGGCCAAAATCGTAGTAGAGCGAACCTTCATGTTAGCTTCTGTCACTACCCGACCGGCGCCGCAACGGTTTCAGAAGCGAACCGCTCGATGGCGGCGAGCGCGTGCTCGGCCATCAGTCGGCGCCTCTCCCGCTTCCCAAGCTTCTCACTCCCACGCTGCGCGAAGGACCCCCACGTGACGTTCGACGGTTGAAAGTCGGCCGTCTGACGGTTTTGCAGGTGCGCGACCACGGCGCCGAACGCCGTTTCGCGCGGAAACTCGACCGGCGGCAGGCCAAGAATCTCGCGCCCCGCGTGGATTCCCGTCATCGCGCCGCACGCCGCCGCTTCGACGTAGCCTTCCGCGCCGGTAATCTGTCCGGCGAAGTACAGGCCGCGCGTGCCGCGTAAACGCAGACGCTCGTCGAGCAGCCGCGGAGAGTCGATGAAGGTGTTGCGGTGCATCACGCCGAGCCTCAGCCACTCCGCATTCTGCAGGCCAGGGAGCTTTCCGAAGGCCTCTTTCTGCGCCGGCCACGCCAGTCGCGTTTGGAATCCGACGAGGTTGTAGGCGCTGGCCTCTACGTTCTCTTTACGCAGTTGCACGACGGCGAAGGGAGTCTGGCCCGTGCGCGGGTCGCGCAACCCGACCGGTTTGAGCGGGCCGAAGCGCAACACGTCGTCGCCCCGATCGGCCATCTCCTCGATCGGCAGACAGCCTTCGAAATAGCGCGTCTCTTCAAAGTCTTTCGCCGGATGGCGCTCGAGCGTTCGCAGATCGGCAAGCAGTTGGGCGTACTGCGCGCGATCGAGCGGGATATTGAGGTAATCATCTCCATCGCCCTTATCGTAGCGCGACTTTCGGTAGGTGAGCGATTCGTCGACCGAGTCGGCGGCGACGATCGGCGAAGCCGCATCGTAATAGTGAAGCCTCGACCCCACCAGCCCGTCGAGCGTTGCTAGAAACTCGTCGCTTGGCAGCGGTCCGCACGCGATGATTACCGGCCGGTCCTTCGGTATCTCGCGAACCTCTTCGCGAAGCAACGCAATCCGCGGCTCGCCGGCAATACGCGACTCGACCAACGCAGCGAAGCGCGCGCGATCGACGGCCAACGCTCCACCTGCCGGGACGGCGCTCTCCCGCGCCGAGGTAATGATGAGCGACCCCAGCCGCGCGAGCTCTTCTTTGAGCAGGCCTACTGCGTTTTCCAGCGCTGCGCCGCGAAACGAGTTGCTGCAAACCAGCTCGGCGAGCGCGCCCGAGGTATGGGCGGGACCGCTGCGATGGGGGCGCATTTCGTACAAATCCACCTCGACGCCGCAGCGCGCGGCCTGCCAGGCCGCTTCGCAGCCGGCGAGTCCGCCGCCAACAATGGTCAGCCGTTCAACGCCTTTCACCCGGTCGCCAAAAACGTGGTCGAGCGATTTGCCGTCACGCCACGTGGATGATTTCGGCTGCAGAAACGGGGTCGGGGACCCGTTGACCGGTCTGCCGTAAGAGCTCGACATGCTCTTCGATGGCTTGTCGCACATTCTTCGTGGCTTCGTCGCGCGTCTTTCCGCCGCTCGTACAGCCCGGTAAATCGGGTACGTAAGCGCCCCACGTTCCGTCCGCTGCCGGCTCCAATATCACGACGTAGTCTTTCACTTCAAACCTGCCTGCTTCAAAATTGAGTTGAGTATCGAGCGAGGCACGTCGCTCCCCGACAAATGCCCCGCGATTGTGACAACCCCCGGCTTGGTAGGGTGTGTATAGTGCCGATGCGACCCGCGCGTCCGAGCTAGGGTCCAGCCGTCCCGCTCGATTACTTTGACGATATCTCGGTACTTCATTGTTGCCCCGTACGCTCACGCTTAAGGCGGGGCCGTCTACCCCTATCGCCTCGTTAGCGGATGGCAGTTGTGAGGGCGCTTTAGGCTTCGACGGGTTCTTTGTCGTCGGGGGATTCCGCTTCCACGTGGTGCGTGCGGTCGGCGGCGCACTCCAAACGCGTGACTCCTCCGCGGCGCGTCTTGCTGACGACGTACGAGTCGCAGACCGGACAGCGTTGCGTCACGACGGGATCCCAGGAGATGAAATCGCAGTTCGGATAGTTGGCGCAGCCGTAGAACGTGCGGCCTTTCTTCGAGCGGCGCTCGACGATCGCGCCGGCGCACTTGGGGCAGGCAACGCCGGTCTCCTTGACGATCGGCTTTGCGGTCTTACATTCGGGATAGCCGGTACACGAGATGAAACGCCCGAACCGCCCGGTTTTAATCACCATCGGGCGGCCACACTTGGGGCAGATTTCGTCCGTTGGCTCGTCACGCAGCTCCAAGCGCGGGAGCCTCTTTTCGGCTTCCTCGAGCTCGCCCGAGAACGGGCCGTAAAAGCGACGGAGCAGCGTAACCCAATCCTCCTGTCCGTCGGCAACCTTGTCGAGGTCGCCCTCCATCTGCGCCGTGAAAGCGAGATTGAGAATCTTTGGAAAATGCTCGACGAGCAGATCGTTGACCGCCGTACCTATCTCGGTCGGCATAAAGCGCCGCTCTTGCTGCGTAACGTAGCCGCGAGCTTGAATCGTCTCCACGATCGTCGAGTACGTCGAGGGCCGTCCGATGCCGTTCTCTTCGAGCGCCTTGACGAGCGCGGCTTCGGTATAACGCGGCGGCGGCTCGGTAAAATGTTGCTTGGGCTCCAATTTGCGGCAATCCAGATCTTCGTTCTCGTTCAACTCGGGTAGCCGGACGCGGCCTTTTGCGGCGCTCTCCTCGTCTTTGCCCTCGTCGTAGACGCGGGTAAAACCGGGGAAACGCATGACGGTGCCGGTCGCGCGGAAGCCGTACTCGCCCGCGGTCACGTCGACGACGGTCTGATCGAAAACCGCCTGCGACATCTGCGAGGCGACGAACCGTTCCCAGATCAGCGTGTAAAGCCGAAGCTCCTCGCGTTTGAGGTGGCCCGCGAGACGCTCCGGCGTGTGCAAAACCGAGGTCGGGCGAATCGCTTCGTGCGCGTCCTGCGCGCCCTCGCGGACGGCGTAGCGGCGCCCGCCGTGGAAGGCCTCGCCGTACTCGGCGACGATGAACTCACGGGCTGCGTCACGTGCCTGATCGCTGATCCGGGTCGAGTCGGTGCGCATGTAGGTAATCAACCCCACGGTTCCCTCACTCGCACCGAGGTCGACGCCTTCGTAGAGCGCTTGGGCGACTTGCATGGCACGGCGCACACGCATTTTTAGCTTGCGCGAGGCCTCTTGCTGCAGCGTCGAGGTCGTGAACGGTGCGGGCGCGTTGCGTCGAACTTCGCGCTTCTTGATCGAGCCGACGCGGTATGCGGCACCTTCGAGCGCCTGCAATGCCGCATCGGTTTCGGCCTGCGAGTGCAGTTCGAGCTTTTTACCGCCGTGGGAGACGAGGTCGGCTGAAAACGTCACGTCGGCACCGGGCCCGGTTCCGGCTTCGGCCCGCGCCAGAAGTGCCGTTAGGCTCCAGTATTCCTTAGGAATGAAGGCCGCGATTTCGCGCTCCCGGTTGACGATCAGCCTGACCGCAACCGACTGCACGCGCCCGGCGGAGAGGCCGCCGCGCACTTTTGCCCACAGCAGCGGCGAGATTTTATATCCGACGAGCCGGTCGAGAATTCGGCGGGCCTGCTGCGCGTTGACGCGGTCCATATCGATATGGTGGTAGTCTTTGAGCGCCGCAAGCGCCGCGGCTTTGGTGATCTCGTGAAGCTCGATTCGCTTGGGATCGGGGAGTTTGAGCAGCTCGGCCAGATGCCACGCGATCGCCTCGCCTTCGCGATCCGGGTCGGTTGCGAGGTACACGTCCGTCGCGCTTTTTACGGCGCTCCGCAGCTCCTTGATCACGTCGCCTTTGCCTTTGATAGTCAGGTACCGCGGCAAAAAGTCGTTCTCTACATCGACCCCTAAGGTGCTTTTTGGGAGGTCGCGCACGTGCCCCACCGATGCCTTCACCACGTATCGGGGAAGAAACTTCTTGATCGTCCTCGCTTTCGTCGGCGATTCGACGATGATGAGGGGCTTTTTCACGGGGCTTAGTATACCGCCGGGGTCAAGGCCCGGCAATCCTTCGACTCCGCTCAGGATGACAATGCGCGTGTGCGCGCGAGCACGCGAATTTGCATGATTCGGCAAAATCCTCTATGATTGCGTGCAAAAGCGCCATGAGCGCTGTCCACTAACGCTTATCGTCCCCGGGGACGAGGAGGAATGAATGGACTCGGATTCCACGATGAACGGCATGGAGCCGGCCGTCGCCGCAGCTGTTAAGAAAGCTGTAAGGCGTCGGAAGAAAACCGGTCGTAAAGCCGCCGTTAAAAAGGCGATCGTCGGAGCGATAATTCGCAAGGCGGTTCGCAAGAGAGTGGCTCGAAAGCTGG
>JABCZE010000014.1 GCA_013289785.1 Vulcanimicrobiota bacterium
TTCTTGTGGCTCAACCGGCAGCGGCTTGCGCGCCAGCACCGGTCCTCGGTCGGTTGCGGGCGTCACGCGATGGACCGTCGCCCCGGCCCACCGGCTTCCGGCGGCCAGCGCGTCGCGGACGGCACGCGGACCACGAAACGCCGGAATGCGCGTACCGTCGGGGAGCCCGACGTCGTCGCGGCCGGGATCCAGCGGCAGAAACGCCGGATGGAGGTTGAGCATTTCGGGGAATGCCGCTACGAAGGCATCCGAAAGCAGATGCATCCAGCCGAGCAGCAGCACGAGTTCGGGCGCTTCGCAGCGCACCACTTCGAGCAGTCGCTCGTCATACAATGCGCGCGTCTCTTCGTTGCGACGCCACGCCACCACGCGCGCCGGAACGCCGGCGGCGCGCGCTCGTTCCATCGCACGCGCGTGCGAATCGTTGCTCACGAGTGCCACGATCTCTATCGGAAGGCTGCCAGTGCTCGAGGCATCTGCGACCGCTTGAAAGTTGCTTCCGTTCCCCGACGCCATGACGAGCGTGCGCGGCCGCGGCGCGAGCAGCACCGCGCGATCGAACTCTTCTGCGACGACCGCGCCCACGGTATCGGCATAGTATCGGACCAACCCGTCGCCGCTCACCGCGGGAATCAAGGCGCGAGCATAGCCCCGTTCGCGCAACGCTTGGAGCGCGCGGCGCAAAATGAAGACGCCGAGCCCGGTCTTACGCTCTTCCCTCACGACGCCAAAGGGCCCGAAGAGCCCGACGTCGCGCTCGCGTGCCAGTCCATTGAGCCAGCGAAACTTTAAGCCGCGCGCATCGAGCGTCGCAAAGCCGATCGGCGCGTCGTCGCAGCGCGCGACGACATTCACGCCCGCTGCCGCCTCGGAGCTCCACGTGCCGCTAAAGGTTTGGTCGATCCACGCCAGCGTGCGATCGCCGGCAACTTCGGTGGCTAGTGCCGATGAGTCCGGGGGCAATGCGGAGAGGTCGACGACGAGATTGCAGAGCGTCGCCACGTCAGGGATGGACGACGACGCGCGGTTCCTCGCCGATGCGCGATTCGATCCAACCGACGACCTTTGCACCGGGAACCGCGCCAACCGCCGCCGCGGCATCGGTGACCGGCACGATCAGCGTGAAGCCAACGCCCATATTAAAGATACGGTATCGCTCTTCGCCCAAGTCTCCACGCCGGACGAGTTCTTGCAGAATCGCGGGCACCTGCCAGCGTTGCTGCTCGAAGACGGCCTTGACGTTCTCCGGCAGTGTGCGCGGGAGATTCTCCAGCAAACCGCCGCCCGTGATGTGCGCCATCGCCTTGACGCGCGCGACCCGTTGGATGGCGCGAACGGATTGATAGTACGACGGATGTTCGGCGAGCAACGCATCGGCATACGTCCCGCCGTCAAACGGAAGGTTCCCTTCGTCGCGCGAGATCAGCGAACGGGCGAGCGAATAGCCGTTGGTATGCAAGCCCACCGCGGGCAACCCGATAATCGCGTCGCCCGGCTCGACGCCGCCCAGCCGCTCGAGGGCTGCGATCTCCACCATGCCCACGATGGTTCCCGCAAGATCGAAATGCGCGGGCTGATAGAGCCCCGGCATCTCGGCGGTTTCTCCGCCGAGCAACGCGCACTCGTGAAGACGGCAGGCGTGCGCGCAACCGCGCACGATTTCGGCCGCGACGGCGGGATCGAGTTTGCCTACCGCGAGGTAATCCAAAAAGAAGAGGGGCGATGCGTTGCAGACGAGGATGTCGTTGACGCAGTGATTGACCAGGTCGGCGCCGACCGTCGCGTACCGTCCAAGCTCGGCTGCAATCAGCACCTTCGTGCCGACGCCGTCGGTCGAGGCCACGAGCGCGCGGCTGGGGTCGCCCGGCATGCGAAAAAGCCCTGCAAAGCCGCCAATCGCGTCGAGTTGGCCGGCGTGACGCCATTGCCCCAGCACCGCACCGTAACGCGCGACGGCTTCATTTCCGGCGCTAACGTCGACGCCGGCTCGCGCGTAGCTGTCCGAACCGCTTTTTTCCTCCGTACGAGGATTCTCCCAGCTTTCTGCCATAGGCTGGCAGTAGTTCACCATCGGAAAGGTCCACCATGCAAGTTCGTCTTACTCACGATGCGCCCAGCCACGTGCATACAGGAGCGCTCGTCGTCCCCTTTTTCTCAGATACCGCGCTCGAATCCACGGCCAAAGAGATTGATGACAAACTCGGGGGCGTAATCGCCGGCGCGCTGGCCGCCAAAGAAATCCAAGGGCGCCTCGGTGAGAACGTCCTCATCTATGCGAAGGGCGAGCCGTATCAGCGCGTTCTCGCGGTTTCGCTGGGCGAGCGCGCGCGCTTCGAGCCCCACTTTCTCGCGCGCTATGCGGGCAGTGCCGTGCGCTATCTGGGTCGCCGCAATATCGAGCAGATCGCGATCGTGCTGCCGTTACAGGCGCAAGGCCAGGAGGCTGCGTGCGCTTCATTTATTAGCGAGGGCGCCATTACCGGCATCTTCGAGACGACTCTGTACCAGGAGAAGCCTGACCGTCGCAATGCTATGACTGAGGTTGCCATCATCGACGGCGGCCTCAACCAAGCCGAACTCGAGCGCGGGATCGCGCGCGGAACCGCACTCGGCAATGCGGTAAACCTGGCGCGTAGGCTGGCAATTACGCCGGCCAACTTGATGACGCCGACCCGCCTGGCCGAAGAGGCGACAAAAGTTGCCGAACAAAACGGGCTCGAGATCGACGTGCTCGACGAAGCGCGCGCGAGCCGCGAGGGCATGGGATCCTTTCTCTCGGTCGCGCGGGGCAGTGCGCAGCCGCCGAAGTTCATCGTGATGCGCTACAACGGCGATCCGTCGAGCAAAGAGCTGCTGGCGCTCGTCGGAAAGGGAATCACGTTCGACACGGGCGGCATCTCGATCAAACCCGCCGAGCGGATGGAGGACATGAAATACGACATGTCCGGCGGCGCCGGCGTGATCGCGGCGATGTCCGCGATCGCAAAACTGAAACCCAAACTCAATGTCGTTGCCATCGTTCCGGCAACGGAGAACATGCCGGGAGGCAAGGCGACCAAACCCGGCGATATCGTGACGGCGATGAACGGCAAGACGATCGAGGTCATCAACACCGATGCCGAGGGCCGGCTAGTCCTGGCCGACGGAATCTGCTATGCAAATAAACTCGGCGCGACCAAAATCGTCGACGCCGCAACGCTGACCGGCGCGTGCGTCATCGCGCTGGGCCATGCTTCGTCGGCCGCCATAACGAACGACGACGCTTTCGTCGCCCAGTTCTTAGCTGCGGCCAAGCCCACCGGCGAGCGCTACTGGCAAATGCCCTACTACGAGGATTACACAAGCGCGATGAAGAGCGACATCGCGGACTTGAAGAACACCGGCGGCCGTCCCGCCGGCACGCTGACCGCCGCCGCCTTCCTGCGCGAGTTTGCGGACAAGACGCCGTGGCTGCATCTCGACATCGCGGGAACGGCCTATCTCGAAAACGAGTCGCCCTGGCAGGCGAAGGGCCCGACGGGAACGCCCGTGCGCGCCTTTCTCTCGCTGGTCGAATCGCTCGCCGGCCAGCCTCTGATGGGCGGCGTCTCCGGCAACGGTGCGAGGTCAGCCGAGCTGAAGGTGTGAAAGGCAGCGAGAGCGCGCGTCCTTACGAGCCGGAGAAGAATCCGGCGATACGCCGTTTGACGGCGGGCGTCATCAAACGCCGAAAAGGTAAAGCGCTTTTCCCGATCGCAACCGCGTACGACGCTCCATTTGGGCAGTTCGTCGAACGCGCCGGAATCGACGTGATCTTAGTCGGCGACAGCGTCGGCAACGTCGTCTTGGGTTTCGACGAAACGACGCCGGTCACGCTCGAAAGCATCATTTATCACACGCAGGCCGTCGTGCGTGGAACGACTCGCGCGCATATCATGGCCGACATGCCGTTCGGGTCCTATCAAGTAAGCAACGAAGATGCGTTGCGTTCGGCGATTCGGCTCATCAAAGAGGGCGGCGGGTGCTCGGTGAAACTCGAGGGCGGGCGCGATCAAACCGACCGTATCCGCGCGATCACCGGCGCCGGGATTCCGGTCGTCGGCCATATCGGCGTCACCCCGCAAACGGCAGGGCTCGGCCCGGGATTCAAAATGCGGACGCACCGCGACCGGTTGATCGACGATGCACGCGCGGTCGAGGCGGCCGGCGCCTACGCGATCGTTCTCGAGGTCGTGGATTACGAGATCTCTCGCGAAATTACCGAGATGTTATCGATTCCGACGATCGGCATCGGCTCGGGCCCGCACTGCGATTCGCAAGTACTCGTACTACACGATATCCTTGGGATGTATCCGCACTCGCCGAGTTTCGCCAAACGCTACGCGGAGATCGGGCAACTGGCGACGCAGGCGCTGGAGGCCTACGCCGAAGAGGTTCGCGACCGCACTTTCCCCCGCTGAAGAATTTCGACAATGCCGGCCAGTTGGCACTCTGGGGCGTTACGGTCGCGGCATGCTGGAAACCAACGATTGGTCCGACCCTTTGGTTATCGCGTTGCGCGCTTTCGAACGCGTCCTTCTTGCGTCCGACGAAGGCCCTCGAGCGCGTCGAGCCGCCGCCGAATTGCCCGCAGTTCCTCGACGAGCGCGAGGCCCCCGGCAGCTAGATGACCCGCCTGCGCCGGCGACGGTGATTCCGTTGCGTCCTCGACGTCGCTAGCCGGCTCCTCACGCACGCGGGCACCGGCGCGCTCGAGCGCAGCGGTGATAAAGCTCTGCGCGCGGGCGCGCGCGGCTTCGCCGGATTTACGCCCGAGCGGGCGGACGTCCACGAACATCGCTGACTTGTTGGCTTCGACGAAGAGTCGCGCTTCTTCGCGTTCGAGACCGTAGAGCGTCTCTGCGGTCGTCCCGAGCGCCCGCGCAAGACGAACGACGATGCTGATTGAGGGATTGAGCCGCTGATCAGCCTCGATCTTAAAAAGCGTGGGGTGATTGACCTCGGCGCGGCGAGCCAGCTCGTTCTGGGACCATCCCAAAGCACGGCGCCGCGCGGCGATTCTTTTTCCCAGCGTCACTCATCTGGACTGTAGCACCGCGCAGCCGCGGCCCTTGAACCGATTGGTCTTGGCGAATGGCTGCTAGACGGGAGAAGCCAACGCCTGATGACCGGCGGGAACGTTGGGATATTCGCCGACGAAACAGCCGAGGCACATTTCGCTGCGCTTCCTTCCGACCGAGGCGATCAAGCCAGCTAAACTCAGATAGCCTAAGGAGTCTGCCCCGGTCTTGGCGCGGATCTCTTCGACCGTGTAGTTGGCAGCGATCAGTTCGCCGTAGGTTGCCATGTCGACGCCGAGATAGCACGGATGTTTGATCGGCGGCGAGGTGATGCGCAGATGCACTTCTCGCGCACCGGCCTCGCGCAGGAGCGCGACGATCCGGGGCGTCGTCGTGCCGCGCACGATCGAGTCGTCCACCACAATGACGCGCTGATCGCGCAGATTCTCGACGAGCGGATTGAACTTGAGGTGCACGCCGCGGGCGCGCATGTTCTGGTCGGGGCTGATGAACGTCCGCCCGATGTAGCGGTTCTTGATCAGGCCCTCGATATAGGGTAGCCCGCTCTCGGCGGCATACCCGATGCCGCCCGCGACCGCGGAGTCGGGCACCGCCATCACGACATCGGCGTCGACGGGATGCTCCTTGGCCAACTGACGCCCCATCGCATAGCGCGCCATGTAGACCGAGCGGCCATTGAGCTGCGAATCGGGACGCGCGAAGTAAATATACTCAAACGTGCACAGCGCCGGCTCCGCGGTCTCGACCGGCGTGAGGTGCGATTCCAAGCCTTGCGCGCTGATGCGCACGATCTCGCCGCGCTCGATTTCGCGCACGTACTGCGCGCCGATCGTGCCCAGCGCGCACGACTCCGACGCGACGACGTAGCCGCCGCCGTCGCTTAGCTTGCCAAGGCAAAGCGGCCGCACGCCCCAAGGATCGCGAAACGCGTAGAGCTCGTCTTGCGTGCAGAGCACCGTCGAGTACGCGCCGCGAGCCCGGGCGATGACCGCCTCGATCCGTTGGAGCATCGTGCCTTTGGACTCGACGATCAGTTTGGCCATTACTTCGGAATCCGACGTCGCCTGCAGCACCGTCGTCGGCGACAGCGTTTCGCGAAGCTCGTCGGTATTGGTGAGGTTTCCGTTATGGGCGAATGCGAAGTCGCCCAGCTCGCTTCGCTCGAGCAGCGGCTGTGCGTTCACGACGATCGAGGAACCACTCGTCGAATAACGCGTGTGGCCGATCGCAATGTAACCGCTGAGGTCGCTTAAGATGTCTTCGTCGAAGATGGCGCCGAGCAGCCCCATCTCCTTGTGCGAGCGAATCGAGCCGCCGTCGGCTGCAGCGATGCCCGCGGACTCTTGCCCGCGATGTTGCAGCGCATATAGCGCGAAAAACGCGAGCCGCGCGGCATCGCGCCCGGGTGCGAAGACCCCCGTTATCCCGCACATCTCACACCATTATACCAGGCTGCTAGTCCGACGAGCGCCTCCCACCGAAAATCTGAAGCAAGGCAAGGAAGATGTTGATCGCGTCGAGGTAGATGCTCGTCGCCATGAGGACGGGCGTCAAGCCGTCTCCGCCGGCGCGCAGCCGCGCGAAATCGATCAGAACGAGGCCGGAGAAAATGACGAGCGTCAGCCACGCATAGGTCTCCGGATGGATGAACTTCACGAAGATCGAAACGACGCCGAGCACGATCAGTCCCAGCAGCGCAATCATGAAGATGCCTTGGAAGCGCCGTAGATCCAGCCCGGTCGCATAAACGATGGCGGCAAGCGCGAACATCCCCAGGCCCGTGGTTAGGGCGGCGTTGACCACGACGTCGGGGCCAAAGGCGCGGACGTACTGGCCGATGACCGGCGCGATGCCGACGCCTTCGCAGAACGTGAAGGCATAAAAGAGCAAGAGCGACAGCGGTTCGTTGCGGCGGACGGCATTGATGGAGATGAGCAGAACGAAGCCGACGATCATCGCGACGAGGCCGACGCCGGGCGCGAGGTCTTGGAAGAGCCACGCCGCAAGCGCCGTTATGCATAAGCCCAGCGCGGTGATTCCGAGAACTTGCGCCAGCAGCGACCGCGCGGGAACCGCCGGCGCGAGCGGTTGCCCAAACTGGTTTTGCGGTTGAATGCCAAAAGCCATGACGCCCTCTACTATCCTCTTTCCGACTGCCAGGTTGCAGGCGCGGCGATATCCGTGCGGTAGGTCAAGGCGGCGCTCCCCAGGCGGCCGGCGAGCCCCTTGACGCTCTCGTAGGCTCGCGAGCGGGCTTCGTCGAGGGTCTCGCCCAGCGCGGTAACGGTAAGAACGCGTCCGCCTCCGCTGCTGACGGTTCCGTCGGCCAGCGTTGAGGCTCCCCAGAATGCCTGACAACCCTGCGGAAGCGAAACGTCGGAATCGAGACCCCGCAGCGGGGTGCTGCTGCGCGGGTAATCGCTGGTCGCGAGTACGACGCCGACGCACCGTTGCGGCGAGACCGTCGCGAGCGAAAGGTCCATCGCACCCTGCGCCGCGGAGTGCAGCAGCATCGCAAAATCTCCGCCGATGCGCGGTACGAGCACTTGCGTTTCGGGATCTCCAAAACGCGCGTTGAACTCGATGACGTGTGGCCCGGCGGCATTCCACATCAGCCCGCAGTACAACACGCCGACGTACTCTTCACCCTCTGCAAGAAGTCCCCGCAGCAACGGCGCGAGGATGCGTTCGCGCACCGCATCGTCGAGATCGTCGGGAAAACCGTTCGGCGGCGAGTAGGCACCCATGCCCCCGGTATTTGGACCGCTATCGCCGTCGCCGGCACGTTTATAATCGCAGGCAGCCGCGAACGGCACGATCGCGCGTCCGTCGCAGATTGCAAAGACGCTCACTTCGCGGCCGCGGATCGGCTCCTCGAGCAGCAGGTCGAGGCCGCCTCCTGGAATCCGGCTGCCTTCGTACCAATCGCTGACGACGGCGCGCGCCACATCCGGGCCCGGCGCAATGACGACGCCCTTACCCGCGGCAAGTCCATCGGCTTTAACGACGACGCCGCCTTTCCACTGCGACAGCGCGCTGCGAGCTGCGTCAAGTGAATGGATGACGATGGCTTTTGCTGTCGGAATGCCGTGACGTTCCATGAAGCGTTTGGCGAAGATCTTGCTTGACTCCAAACGTCCGGCGGAACGGTTGGGGCCGAAGACGGTAATCCCGGCCTCCCGAAGCCGATCGCCAACGCCGGCGGCAATCGCCGTCTCCGGGCCGAGGACGACCAGGTCGATGTCTTCGCGAAGGGCACGATCCGCTAATCCCTTGCCGTCGGTTGCCGAAATCTCCCAGTTTGCTCCACGCGAGCCCGTGCCCGCATTTCCCGGCGCGGCAAAAATCGCTTCACAGGAGGGCGATTGCGCGAGTCGCCAGGAGAGCGCATCTTCGCGCGCACCGTTACCAACAACGAGGATTCGCACGTTCTACTCCCACTCGACGGTGGCCGGCGGTTTCGTCGTAATATCGTAGGCCACGCGATTGACGCCGCGTACTTCATTGACGATCCGCGACGAAATTCGCTCCAAGAGCGCATGCGGCAGACGCGCCCAGTCGGCGGTCATGCCGTCCTCGCTGGTGATCGCCCGAATCGCCACGAGATTTGCGTAGGTGCGTCCGTCGCCCATGACGCCGACGCTCTTCACCGGCGTCAGCACGGCAAAATACTGCCACGGGTGCGGTTCGAGCGGCGCCGAGTCGATCTCTTCGCGAACGATCGCGTCGGCCTCGCGAACGATCGCCAAACGCTCCTCGGTCACGTCGCCGATGATCCGTACCGCCAGACCGGGACCGGGAAACGGTTGGCGCGATACGATTGCATCGGGCAAGCCGAGCGCCGCACCGAGCACGCGCACTTCGTCTTTAAAAAGCGCGCGCAGTGGCTCGATCAGCGAAAGATTCATTTCATCGGGAAGCCCGCCAACGTTGTGGTGCGACTTGATCTTTTGGCCGGCTTTGCTTTGCGGCGTCTTCGATTCGATGACGTCGGGATAGAGCGTGCCCTGCACGAGATATTTGACGCCTGGAATCTTCGCGGCCTCCTCGTCGAAGACGGCGATGAACTCGTGGCCGATCGCCAGCCGCTTGCGCTCGGGATCTTCGATGCCGGCCAGCTTGCCCAGAAATCGCTCGCGCGCGTCGACCGCGATTACGTTGAGATGCAGCACGTCTCGAAACGCTGCAACGACTTGTTGCGCTTCATTCATTCGCAGCAAACCGTGATCCACGAAGATGCACGTGAGCTGTTCTCCGATCGCGCGCGCGACCAGCGTCGCGGCGACGGCAGAATCCACCCCGCCGGAGAGCGCGCAGATCGCTCTATCGCTGCCGACGCGTTCGCGGATTTCGCGCACCGCGCTATCGAGAAAGGACTCCATCTTCCAGTCGCGGCCCAGGCCGGCGATCGCGTGCAGAAAGTTGTCGAGAACGGTGCGCCCGTGTTCGGTGTGCACGACTTCGGGATGAAACTGCACGCCATAGATCTTCTTCTCCGGGTTGCCGATTGCGGCGACGTGGCAGCGCGCCGTCGCAGCCAGCGCACGATACCCATCCGGCAGCGCGACGACCGAATCGCCGTGCGACATCCACACCCGCGATTCTTCCGGGACGCCGTCAAAGAGCGGCGTTTCACGATCGGCGACCACGAGCGTGGCCGGACCGTACTCGGCGTGATCGAGCTGTACCAACTCCGCGCCGATGTCGCGAGCCAGAAGCTGCATGCCGTAACAGATGCCGAGAATCGGCACGCCGGCCTCCACGATCGCGGGATCCATCTTCGGCGCACCGTCTGCCAGCGTGCTTTCGGGGCCGCCGGAGAGAATCAGCGCCGCGGGATCGCGCAACGAAAGGGCGCTCCAGGCAGCGTCGTATGGCACGATCTCGCAGTAGACGCCCAGCTCCCGTGTCCGGCGCGCAATCAACTGGCTGTATTGCGCGCCGAAATCCAGGATCAGAACGGTCGGCTGCATCGCCCTCCCTTACGCAGCGGCGGCGGCAGCGGCGTGAAGGGCGGCATCATAATCGGGTTCGCTGGCAACTTCGGGGACGATCTCGACGTACGAAATCGTGCGATCTTTTCCGATCACGACGATGGCTCGCGCCAAAAGGCCGAGCTCCGAGATCAGCAGGCCGTAGTTCGTGCCGAAGCTGTGGCTCCGGTAATCGGAGAGCATGTCGAGCTTCACGTCGCCTTCGGCCGTGCACCAGCGGGCCTGCGCAAACGGCAAATCCATGCTGACCACGGCGGCCTTCACCCCTTCGGGTAGCTCGCCCAGGCGATCGTTGAACTTCTTGGATTCGAGGGAGCAGACGCTCGTGTCGAGCGAAGGGACGACGATCAATAACGCGGCGCGGTTACCTTCGTCGAGAAGCGTCTCCGGAGTGACGGTCGAGAGATCGCCGGAGGTCAAGGTAAAGCTGGGTGCCGGATCGCCGCGTCGCAGCGCCGGCCCGAGCAGCGTCATCGGTTGTCCTTTGAACGTCACCACGCCGGCACGCTCTTGAACGTTGTCAACGGTCATGTACTACCTCCAGAAAAGCGAATCGAATGAATTCAGGTCAACACGTCCGGGAGCCGTTTGGTGTCGCGGGCCATTACGACTTCCATCGCAATCCGTTCGCCGACTGAGACGTCGCGGCCCCAGCGGTAGGCCGAATACGGAGTAAATCGCGTCCCCGGCGAGCCCGGTATACGAAGCGACACGTCGTAGCAAACGAGTTCCTTTGGCGGACCGGCCGCCACGATACATTGCAGCGCGAACGGTCCGATGACGCCGGGCGGTTGCGCCTCACGCGCGGCGCGAACGAAGCGCTCGCCCATGTCAAACGCCGGCTCCAACATCGACTCCACGACCGTCGCCGCGATGTGACCCGCCTCTTCCAAGCGCATCGTGATTCCGCGAACCGCTTCGAACGCCGACGGCGGTACGTTGCGGAAGCCCTCCAAGTTGGTCTGCCGCCGCGTATCGGTGCCGCTCAACTCGAGCTCCACCAAAAGCGGCGAGTAGAAAAAGTTGAAGTTCACCGAGGGGCCCAGGGCATATTCCTCGATTCTCGCCGACGCAAGGCCCGCGGCGCTCAACGTCCCTTCGTCCATCAGGTGATCGGCCGTCGCGCGGTACTCCTCCGGCGACGACGCGAGAAAGAAAGCGCGTTCAAACGAAACGCGCGCGTGTGGCGCCTTCACCATCACCAGGCAGTCGATCTCGTCGGGAGTCGCATACCGCCGCGGGTGCCGAATCCCCGCCGCTCGCATCAGCGAGTATTGGTCCGTCTCCACGGAGCCTGTCCTGAGCGCAGTAATGTCATCCTGAGCGGAGTCGAAGGACGAAGGGCGCTCTTCGGCTTTGAGCAGGGCGCGGTTTCCGAAGAACGGCACCAGCATCCGCCGCTCGATTTCCTCGTACTCGTACTTTTCGTGGAGGTAGACCTCGAAGGAGCGATTGGGAACGAAGATGACGTTCTCACGAAGCAGCCGTTGCTGCACCTCCTCGTCGAGGATATCAGAGAACGCTTGCAGTTCGAGCACGGCGTCGACGCAGCCGCGGCCGACGGGCTGCTCGCGGCGAGCAAAATGCCGCAGGTAGGTCTGCTCGCGGCCCTTGGCGGTAACGACCAGGTTGCGCAGCGCCTGCGCGCGCGCGCCGTAGGCCACCTCGAGCGCCGAGTGGCTTCCGATCGAACAGAGCGTGAGGCGAGCAGGGTCGTACGCTGCGACAATCCTTCGACTCCGCTCAGGATGACATACCACCGGCGCGTCATTCGACGCGAACCTTTCCGGCCATGCGCCGCCAGACGATGGGCGCGTAGACGGCGACACCGGCGATTCCGATCAGCGTCGCGGTCAGCGCGCAGGCCAGCGCGGCCTCGGAAGGGGCGGCCGCAAAGATCGAGATGCCGCTGCTGCGCGCGGGAAAGGCCGGCAGGAGGTATGGGAAGATCGTGCCGGCACACGCGGCGAGCAGCGTTGCGATAAAGCACGACGACATAACGAAGGCCGCACCGGCGCGTCCCGCCCGCGCGCTGCGCCACATCGCAGCCAACGCGATCAGCGAGAGCAGCGGCATCGCGAAGAGCCAGGGGGCTCGCAGCGGCGCATTCATCGAAACGGTCAGCGCCGTGACGGCGAGGTAGAGGATCAAGACCAGCCACGAGCCGCGGGCGACGATGCGGAGCGCTCTGGCGGCAAGCTTCCCCTCAATCCGCATCGCCACAAATGCGGCGCCGTGCACGCACAGCGTCGCGAGCGCAAAGACTCCAACCAGCAGCGCGTAGGGATTGAGCAAGAACGCAAAGGTGCCTTGGAAGTATCCCGCCGCGTCGAGCGGCACGCCGCGCAGCAGATTCCCCAGTGCAATGCCGAAAACGAAGATCAAGAGCGCGCTCGAGAGACAGAACGCGGCGTCCCAAAACTGGTGCCAAACCTCCGACGGCAAGTGCCCGCGCAGCTCCAGCGCGATGCCGCGGAACATCAGCAGCCACAGCACGACGATGAAGGGGAGATAGAAGCCCGAAAACGAGGAGGCATAGGCCACCGGAAAGAGGGCGAAGAGCGCGGCTCCGGCGGCGATCAGCCAAACTTCATTGCCGTTCCAAAACGGCCCGATACCGGCCATCGTCGCGGCGCGTTCGCGATCCGAGCGCGCGATCAGCGGCGCGATTGCCGCAACGCCGAGATCGTAGCCGTCGAGCAGCACGTACATCGTCAGCATGAAGGCGATGGCGATAAAGCCGGCGACGCTCACGCCGGCTCGCTCCACGACGGGCCTCGCCCGATCTCCCGCAGGACGAGATACAGAAAGAGGACGCCGAGCAAAAAGTACATTCCGGCAAACCCGATGAGTGTGAAGATCGTCTCCCCGCTGGAAACGGTCGGCGAGCCTCCGGCCGCCGTCTTCATCAAACCGTAAACGACCCACGGCTGGCGCCCGACCTCGGC
>JABCZE010000015.1 GCA_013289785.1 Vulcanimicrobiota bacterium
CTTGCACGCTTTTGACGTGGGTTGCGGCTTTCTCGACGTACGAAGAACCACCGCCTCCACCGCCGCCGCCGCCGACGCCGCTCGTGCTCAGCGAGCCGGCGCCGCCGCCGCCGCCACCGTAATAGCCGCCGCCGGCACCGCCGCCACTTCCGCCACCGCCACGGCCGCTGCCGCTACTGCTGGGACCGCTTCCGCCATTTCCGCCGCGACCGCGCGCGCCGGGTTGGCCGGCATTTCCGTTCTGATAGTCGAAAAATCGCTGGCCGCCGGCACCGCCGCTTCCCCCCGCGCTTTGCGTGCCGCCTCCGCCGCCGCAGCCATCCGGGCCGTCTCGGTAGCAGTCGCCGCCGCCGTTGGCGCCGATGCTTCCGCCGCCGGCTCCGCCGTTGCCGGTGCCGTAAAAAACACTGGGACCGCCCCCGCCTCCGCCGCCGCCGGCGATGACGACGCGGTTCGCAAATTTATCGCCGCCCTGGCGAACGTCCGAGGCGCCGCCTCCGCCGCCGCCGTTTCCGCCGCTTCCCTTGGTGCTGCCGCCGCTGCCGCCGCCATTGAATCCGCCGGCGGTCGCACCAGCGCCGCCAACGAAAACTTCAAGCTTCTCGCCGGGCGTGACCGGGATCGTCGCTTTCACGCTGCCGCCGGTGGCACCCGAGGATTCACTGCCGTAGCCACCGGTCGAGCCGCTACCGCTTGCACCGTCGGCGACAATTCTGATCGCCGTCACTCCGGCCGGCACTTGGAACGCCTGCCGGTGCCCGGTGTACTTGAACGTCTGCGAGTGCACCAACGCGAAGCCGCCGCCGAATGCGCCTGCTTCCGGCAGTGTTCCGCTACTGCCGTGCGTCGAACACGCTGCGAGAAGCGCCGCTAATACGGCGCTCGACGTCACGCAGAGTGCACTGCGGCCAAAACGTGTAATTTTCATCGGCTGCCTCCTGAAGCCCAAACGGATCGGGGGCCGGTATGCGTTCGCCGCTGCGTCCCGGTTCCATCGCAAGAACCTGGCTGCTCGAAACTGAAGGAAGATTTTATGTCGCTAACGGTCATTGGATCCGGCTTCGGCCGAACGGGGACGGCGTCGCTGAAGCGCGCGCTCGAGATGTTGGGCTTCGGCCCCTGTCACCACATGGAAGAAGTCATGGAGAATCCCTGCCAGGTGCCGCACTGGCAGGCGTTCGTTGCCGGAGAACCGGTCGATTGGGGCGAGGTTTTCAAAGGCTATCGCGCCCAGGTCGATTGGCCGGGCGCCCACGTTTGGCGCGAACTCGCCGCGGCCTATCCCGATGCGAAGGTTATTCACTCAGTGCGCCCGGAGGATGCGTGGTGGAAGAGTTTTTCCGCCACGATCGGCCGCGTTCTTCTCAACTATAAAGAGATGCCGCTGCCCCCTCATTTTGCGGCGATGATGGAGGCGATGGAGATTGCGATCGTCGAGCGGACCTTCGACGGCGACCTTACGAATAAGGAGAGCGCCTTGGCGGCGTACCGGCGGCGTGCCGAAGAGGTTCGTGCGACGATTCCGCCCGAGCGGCTCTTGGTCTTCGACGTGGCCGAAGGTTGGGCACCGCTGTGTGCGTTCCTCAACTCGGCAATCCCCAACGAACCGTTTCCCCGCGTAAACTCAACCGACGAGTTTTTGCAGTTCTTTGATGAAGGCGAGCCGCTCCCGCCGACCCCAGAGCGCCGCCAACCTTAGAGGCTTCGTCCCACGAATCGAGTATGCCCGAGGCTATGCTATTTCTCACTCGTTCGTTCGTTTTCGTCCGTGTGGCCGCAATCGCCGGCGTTACCGCATCGATGCTCGCCGCTTGCGGCAGTCAATCTTCGCTACCGGGCGTGCCGTTGGGCACGTTCGCGCAAGGCGGTTCGCGGCTCGTCCGCGCGAACAGTTCGCCGCCGGTGCAGACGGCGCTCGAGTGGCTGATGACCGACGGTACCGTACTCGTTCAGTCGGCCAACAACGGCAACCAATGGTACAGCTACGCGCCGGACTCGTCCGGCAGCTACGCCGACGGAACCTGGAAGCAAGTTGCTTCAATGCCCGCGGGCTATAGTCCCGATGCGGGCGCCTCGCAAGTTCTTGCCGACGGCCGGCTCTGGTACAGCGGTGGCGAGTACAACAACAACCAGTTCACCCTGACCAATCTCGGCGCGGTCTACGACCCCGTGAAGAACACGTGGACGAAACTCGGTCATCCGTCGCGCTGGGACTGGATCGGTGACTCGCCCTCCACGATGCTGCCCGATAATCTCGTGCTCATCGGCGACAAGCTGCACCGGTGGGACGCAACCTATAATCCCATTACGGATAAATGGGCGAAGGTCGGCGACACCGGCAAGGCCGATTTCAACGCCGAGGAAGGCTGGACGCTGCTCGCCGACGGCACAATCCTCACCGTGGACGTGAAGAACGACCCGGACTCCGAGATTTACAACCCCAGCACTCAAACGTGGAAGTCTGCGGGAGCCACACCCGTTATCCTCGCCTCGCACTGGGCCTCGGGCGGTTGCCTTCCATACGGTCCGAAGAAGAAAGATTGCTACAATCCGCCGGGTGAGATCGGCCCTGCCATTCTGCGTCCCGACGGCAGCGTCTTCGCGACCGGTTCGGGCGAAGGACCTAGCGGTTCGGGAACGGGGCACACCGCCATCTACTATTCCACCGGAAGCAAAGCCGGCACTTGGGCCAAAGGTCCCGATTTCCCCGACGAGGACAACGCCGGCGATTCGTTCGGCCTTCTCGAGCCCAACGGGAACGTGATGGTCTTCGGTGACGGCGGCGGCGTCTACGAGTTCAACGGAACCACGTTCACGGCGATGAGCGGCGTGCCGTCCTGCCCGCCGGTTCTGCTGCCGACGGGGCAAGTCGGGCTCTTCTGCTCGTCCTCAATCCAGCTGTACACGCCGAAGGGCTCGCCGAAATCGAGCTGGGCGCCCACGATCAAATCGTATCCGAAAAGCGTCGCGCCAGGCAGTTCTTACAAGATCACCGGCACGCAGTTCAACGGGCTATCGCAGGCCGAAGCCTTCGGCGACGAATACCAAACCGCGACGAACTATCCGCTGGTTCGCATCACCAACAACGCGAGCGGCAACGTAGTCTACGCACGCACGCACGATCACAGCACGATGGGCGTCGCCACCGGCTCGAAGGTCGTTTCGACCACCTTCGACGTCCCGTCGACCATCGGCTCGGGCGCCGGCACCCTGGTCGTCATCGCCAACGGTATCGCGTCCAAACCCGTCAAAGTGACGGTCTCGTCGGCGCGCCGAACGCACCGCCGATAAAGAGGAGCGCCGGCATGAGGAGTTACTCGAGATCGATTTACTCGGCGCTAGCCGCAATCGCGAGCCTCGCTTTGGCTGCGGGCTGCGCGGGGTCGCCAACAGCGACGAGCCCGCTGGTGCCAACCGGATCGCACGCGGTTGCCGCTGTTCCCGCTCGGGGCTCTTCGATCGCTTCCGATGCGCAAACGCGCGACCTGCTCTACGTGTCGGATCGCAAGGATGGTGGCGTCTCGGTCTACTCGTTCCCCGGAGGCAACCTCCAGGGCCGGCTTCCCAACATACGGGCCAACGGTCTCTGCTCCAACAAGAACGGCGACGTCTTCATCCCGCAAGGCGACGAAGTCATCGAGTACGCCCACAACGGCTCCCGGCCGATCGCCGTATTTCATAACTCGCCCGGAGGCGACGCCCAGTTCTGTGCGGTCGACCCTGCGACCGGAAACCTCGCCGTTTCGGGAGGTTCATCGGGCGTTGCAATCTACGCGGATGCCAAAACCGGCGCCAAGGTTTACCGAACGGTGCACGGCGATCTCTATCGGTCCGTCGCCTACGACGGCGAAGGCAATCTCTTCGTTGAGAGCGCGAACCGCAATCTCGTCGAACTTCCGAAGGGCGATACGCGATTGCGCGAGGTCACGTGGAACGGGATGCGTCCGAGGCACGTTGGCGCGATCCAATGGGACGGCGAGTACCTCGCGGTAGAGAGCCCGGGAACCGGTTCAACTCCTGCGACGGTTTATCGTTATGCCGTGAGCGGAACGGAAGCTAAGCTCGCCGGCGAAACCGCGTTACACGGCGCGCACGCCCCTCAGCAGTTTTTTATTCACGCAGGACAGCTCGTCGCGCCCGGCCCCACCGGAGTAGCGTTCTATGATTACCCGGAGGGCGGCAGCCCCGTGAAGGTTGTCAAAGATGCCAGCGAACCGCAGTTCGCAACGGTTAGCCGAGCTCCGGCGCAAGAGTTTGCAGTCACCACCTATCACTACGACAACCTGCGAACGGGCTGGAACAACAGCGAGTCGTCGTTGACGTATCGCAGCGTCAGCAAAGGTTCCTTCGGGCTCCTGAAGGCCGTGGCGCTCGACGATCAAGTCGATTCTCAGCCGCTCGTCGTCCCAAATGAAGCGACGACACGCGGCGCGACGCAGGGTACGTACGACGTGGCGTATGTTGCGACAGAAAACGATACGGTCTACGCGATCGATGCATCGACTGGAACAGTTCTCTTCCAGCAGAGTTTGGGGACTCCGGTTCAGACGCCCTTGAGTTGCAACAACAACGGTCCGAACGTGGGCATCACCAGTACGCCAGTTGTCGACCTGTCGGCCAACGTCATGTACGTCATCGCCTATACCATGGAAAGCGGGACGCCGACGTATCGAATTCACGAGCTTAGCCTGTCAAATCTCACCGACGTCATACCGTCGGTCGTGGTTTCTGCGTCGCACACCTTGACGAATGGCGCACTCTTTGCATTCAACGCAACGTACCAGCGGCAACGCCCGGCGCTGCTCCAGGCCAACGGCAACATCTACGCAGGATTCGGCAGCTTCTGCGACTACGCCGCCTCAAACTCGCGCGGCTGGCTTCTCGGCTGGCAGGCGGGAAGCCTTACGCCGCTTCCCGCGAACCGGCTGAACGACATGCTCTTTACGTCGCCCGACGCGTTCTTCTTGTCGTCCATTTGGATGTCGGGGTACGGCCCCGCAGCCGATTCGTCGGGCAACGTCTACTTCGTTACCGGGAACTCGGACTATTCTGGAAATACCTATAACGGCGTCACGAACATTCCAGAGAGCGTCGTCAAGGTCAGTGCCGACCTGGGCAACCTCCTAAGTGTTTTTACTCCTTCGAACGTTGCGTACCTCGACGAGACCGATAACGATTTCGGATCGGGTGGGGTGCTGCTGCTGCCGACGCTTAAGTCCTCGATCCCGCTAGCCGCGGCAGCCGGCAAATATGGAACGATGTACTTGCTCGATCGGAATAGTTTGGGTGGATACAGCCAATATTCGAACAACGACCTCGCCGAAGCGCAAGTCGGCGGATGCTGGTGTGGGCAATCATACTTCGCCTCGAAAGGGCACCAGCGCATCGTAGCCAGCGGCGGTAACGAGGTGACTGTCTGGAATGTTAAAGATTCCTCGTCGGTGAGCTTGAACTTGAGCGCAACTTCGCCGGGGCTGCCCGGCGGGCAGGACCCGGGTTTCTTTACCAGCATCTCGTCGACGCGGCAGGGCCGCAACGCCATCATTTGGGCTCTCGCGCGTCCGGCCTATACGCCTGGCACCATGAGCCTCTTCGCGTTCGCGTCTGAGCCCAAGCACGGAAGCACGCAGCTGCAAACGCTCTATCAGGGTACGGCCGGATACTGGGACGCAACGAATGGAGACGCAAATCTCGTTCCCGTCGTAGCAAACGGCAAAGTGTACGTTGCGTCCTACGAGCAACTCGACATCTTTGGGCTCGGAGGCTCGGGCGCGAAGCCTTTAGTACCTCGGGTCCGCCCGGTGGCGTTCCGCGGTACGCTCCGCGCCCCTCACGAAGTTACGGGGACGCTCGTCAGGATAAACGGCTCGTTCCTGACTTTGCTGACGCGCACCGGAAAACTCGTTCGCGCCGACGACTCCGACGCGTTTCGGCACGAGCGAACTGGCGACTTGGTTCCGGGCGAACCCTTCAACGTCAGGGGAACCTACGATGCTGCCGGCGTTCTGCACGCCGTCGCCATCGTACGCGCAAAGCCCTCGCAAACATCGTGGTTCCCGGACCGCTAGTTTCGCAACAGCACTCTTGAAACATGGCGGCGCCGGCTGCGTATGTTTCACTAAAAGGAGAGCGAGTTGTGAGCCTTCGTGAAGTGCTTAGGCGCATTGGCGTCATGCTGGGCGGCATGGCCGTGCTGGCGGCCGTTGTTTTTGGCGCACAGCAAGTCCTTCGCCATAGAATTCCCGTCGGACTCGAGGCCATCGTGCTCCTGGCGCTCGCGTTTGGGGTCTACGTACTCTACGTCCGTCTGACCGAACGGCGGCGAGTCGACGAGCTGGCGCCCGCGGTGCTGCTGCCGCAAACCCTGCTGGGGCTGGCAATCGGCGTCGCGATCTTTACGACCGTCATTGGTTTGCTCGTACTGACGGGCACGTATCACTATCAAAGCTACACGTTCGTTCCGGGCCTTCTTACCGCATTTGCCGTGACCGCCGTCGGCGCTGTGCGAGAGGAGCTATTCTTTCGCGGCTTTCTCTTTCGCGTAGTTCAGTCGATCGGCGGCACGTGGGTCGGCGTCGCCGTATCCGCAGTCATCTTTGGCGCGCTTCATTTGCTAAATCCGCACGCCACGATCCTGAGCGCGGTCGCGATCGCGATCGAGGCGGGAATCCTTCTCGCGGTAGCCTATACGGCAAGCCGGCATCTATGGCTCCCTATCGGGATTCACATCGCTTGGAACTTCACCGAGGGCAGCGTCTTCGGCGTGGCGGTCTCCGGGCACGCCGCGGTGCCAAGCCTGATTCACGGTACGCTAACCGGTCCGGCGCTACGTTCGGGAGGCTCCTTTGGGATAGAGGCTTCGGGATTCGCGGTGCTCGTCTGCTGCGTTGCGTCCGCACTGATCGTCGCGTACGCGCTGCGCAAGGGACTGGTAGTTCCCTTTGCTCCGACCGCGGTGCGTTAATGAAAGGGGCGCGGTTGGCCGATTATAGAGGTATCGGCAGCCATTTAGGCGGCCGCTACTGGCTCGCGCCTTGGAAGGAGATGGAATGACCGCTATCTTCCATTCGATGATCCGCGAGGAAGAGGGTGCAACCATGGTCGAGTACGCACTGCTGCTAAGCTTCGTTGCGTTGGTTGTGATACTGAGCGCCGCCGAACTCGGGAAGAATCTCGACAAGGTATTCGATGCTGCCCGCAACGCGATCCGTGGTAGAGGCTAACGGGCTAGAGCAGCCTCCAGAGCAAAGCGATCTCAAGCGCGTAACAGCAGAGCAATACAATTGGGCTCGTGAGCACGAGCCAGCGCGGTTGATTTTCCGGGAACAGCCACCTGTGGAACGCACGCACCGCAAGCGGCATCAGCGGCCACGTCGTCAGCGCCACGCTGATCGCATTTCCCACAAACGTTCCGAGCGCTGGGTTGAGCGTGCGCAGGTGGGGCGTAAGGAACTTGAGTTCGAGCACGACAACCGGAAAGAGCGTGAGCAGAACCAGGCACGCCGTTTTCCAAATGCTTGGCGGTTTTCCGGTGGCCGGATCGGTCGGGACCCAGCCGGGGAACGACGTGTCCACCCGTTGCGCCGCAAAACCTTGCGTCAGATCTTCGCTCTCTTCGATCAAGGCGGCTCGGCGCGGCGAGTTGAGCCAGTTCTCGAGATTCTCTTCGGTATCGAAGCGAATTACGGTCGTCCAACCGGGCTCCTTTTGGTGTGGCGGCTGCACGAACGAGCCGACGTAGCCCGGAAACGCCTCTTGTGCTTTTTGAATGCGCTCGGCGAAAGCCCGGTACGCTTGCTCCATACCGGGTTTGATTTGCGTGACGATCAGTTCGGTGGCACTGTGCTGCGGAATGTATCCCGCCGCGGCCTGGCCGGCAAGCTGCATCACGATTCCGCCTTCGACCAGCGGAACTGCTTGCGCGATAAGGGCTCGGCACTCGTCGCCGTGGCGCCAGCGACGCAGCGAATCCGTGCTGTCGAAGGTTGCGAGCGCGATCGCTTCTTCTTGGTCGGGCGGTGCCGGAGGTCGGTATTCGAAGCTCAGCGCGCCGGGCGCCGCAAGAACCGCCGTCTGCCAGCGCACGTGCCAGTGCGCGAACTCGGATTCTTTGTCCGGTCGAACGCGCGCACAAAGCACGAGATTGGCATTTCCGGAGTCGTGCGTGGAGAGCACCTTCGACTAGTTTGCTAGAGCGCTTTCGAAGTACTTCTAAGTACAGCGGCGCACGTCGGACTCCTAAGCGCGTTTCCAGACGAGAATATTCGAGCTGCCCCAAATTTCAGGGGGCACCGTGCGAATGGTGAGCAGGTCGCCCTCGATTTTGAACTGGCGTTCGAGCGTCATGCCCATGAGATTGGTGAACACGCTCACGTCGACGTGATGGAAGACGCGATCGCCGCGGATGTCGTATCGACCCGCATAAGCGAGGAAGTTCGCCAGGGCCTGCGTGCGCTGCTCTTCGGTTGACGAGCTTCCTGAAGGCGATTTTAACTCGGGACGGTGCGTTCCGGCGAGCACCGCAGCCATGTGCCCGTCGGCGGTATAGAGCAGATAGCCGACGGGGTCTTCCCCAAAGCGCGGTTTCGCCGGCGCGCCTTTTTCGTCCACGTCGAAGCTCACGAGACTCCAAGCACCCACGACTCCCTCACGCGGCGCGGCACCGGTCGTGACGCTGCCGGCCGCTGCTAATACTCCAAACGAAGCAGCGAATTCGAGTATGCTCTTTCGTGAGACGGATGGCGTTTTTATAGCGTTCATTTGTTCTCCTAACTCAAGCCTTGCCCCAAAAGACGAACATCGCGATGGCTGCGACGCCCATCGCAACCACCGTTCCCCAGCCCCAGGCGCGCGCGAGCGCGCTGCTGACCCACCGGCCCATCACGCGCCTGTCGCTCGCCAGAAAGACGATAGCTGCCAGCAGCGGAACGGCGACGACTCCGTTGATGACCGCCGACCAGAAGAGCGCCGAGATCGGATCGATTTGCAAGAAACCGATCGCCATCGCTACCAGCATCCCCAGGATCAAAATTGCGTAGAACTGCGGCGCTTTTGATGGCTTCTCGTTGAGACCCTCGCGAAAGCCGAATGCATCAGACAGAATGTAGGCCGACGATCCGGTGAAGGCCGGAATGGCGAGGAGCCCGGTGCCGATCATGCCGGCCGTGAACAGCCAGGATGCGAAGCGCCCCGCGAGCGGTTCCAAGGCGCGAGCCGCATCCTGCGCTGTCGTGATTTGATGGAAGCCGTGAGCGCCCAGCGTTGCCGCGGTCGTCACGATGATGAAAAACGCCACGAGGTTCGAGAAGATCATCCCGAAGTTGACGTCGATATGCATGTCGTCGATCTCTTCCCTCGTCGCGCCTCGCCGCTGCTCCTCGGTCAGGCGTCCTTCCTGTTCCTCTTCTTCGACCTCCAGCGCAGCCTGCCAAAAGAAAAGATAGGGCGTGATCGTCGTGCCCAGCACGGCAACCAGCGTCGAGAGCCAAATCGCGTGAAGGTGAATCTCTGGAAGAACGAGGTGTCGAAACACCGTTCCCCACGGCGGACGAACCACGAACGCGGTAACGATGTAGGCAAAGAGCGCGAGCGTCAGCCATTTTACGACTGAAGCAAAGCGATGAAATGAAAGATAAACTTGCATCACGATGAGGATGCTGCCGAAGAGCGCGATCCAAAGCAAGTTCGGCTTTCCGAACAAGAGTTGCGCCGCGGCGCTCATCCCCTCGAGGTCGGCTCCGGCATTGATCGTATTTGCGACGATGACGGCAATGGCCAGCGGCGCGACGATCCATCGAGGAAAACGGCGCCGCATGGCTTTCGCGAGGCCAACGCCCGAAACCATCGCGATGCGCGCGCACATGCCTTGGATGACCGACATCATCGGCGTCGTCAGAAGGATCACCCAGAGCATCGAGTACCCGGTGCTCGCGCCCGCGATCCCGTAGGTAGAAATTCCGGACGGGTCGTCGTCGGACGCTCCGGTTATCAGCCCTGGTCCCAGAATCGAAAGGAGCTTTTTCGGCGAGCTCACCGCCGGCGTCTATTTTCCGCCGAAGACCGAATCGCCTTGACCGTCGTCGCCGCTCTCCAAGCGTGACGGCACTCGCCGCTCTAGGTTATGACACCGACGCCAAGCCGAACATTGCGCGAGCCGCTTTCTGTTCGGGACTCTCAGTGGAATCGAGCGCGACGCTAGCTCCGCGCCCTAGGACCTGGGCTTCGAGCATCGCAGCGCGGGCAGGGTCGACCAGGCGACAGCGCATTATCTCCGCTATCGCGTCTTTGAGCTTCAATGGGGACCTTTCGGGATTCTAAGTTTTGGGGGGAATAGCTGCTGTTGCGTGCGCTGATGCGAAAAGCCTCTAATTGAAAGGACGATCGCGCCACTCGTCGCGCCCGGCCGACGCCAGCGTCTCGTTTAGCATGTTACGTTGGAACTCGACCATATCGGGGATGTGGAGGAACCGTGGATCGGCGCGGTTTGCCGTCAGGCGGTAGCGGCCGGCATTTTCGACCAGCGTTCCACGTTTTCGCATCGTGGTCAGTGCGCCGGCGACCACCGCCTCCGGCGCGCGCTGCAATTCGGGATCGACGAAGACGTTTCCGGGAAGCGCATCGAGTCGCTCGTGCACCGCGCGCACCGCGTCCCGAGGCGCAAACGTCTCCGGACCCTCGAGTAGAAACGCGGCGACAAGCGCCGACGTCGTGATCGGCCGCGCTGCGGCGAGCGAGGTCCCAATATCGGCGCCACCAGCGTATCGAAGCACCCGGTATAACATCGGGAGCCGGCCGCCACGAAAAGGATCGTACGCAATCGCGCAGAGCCAGAGGTCGGCGAATGGCGCGAGCGCCTCGACGATTCCCCCGCGCATCGGATGCATGCGGCCGTCGTGGCTGAAGTCGCCTTCAGGCGTGACGTAGAAGGTCGCGCCGGGCCGCACGCGTTCCACGATCGCAGCGATGTCGCGTTTGGTCACGGCGCGAAGATTCTCGAGCACCTCGCGCCGGTAAGGCTGCTTCAGCTTCGCCACTTTCACCCAGATGTGCGCCCGCTCGAAGTTGACCGGCTTCCACAGGTCGCTTAGCACGTGGCCTTTCAGGCCTGACGGCTCGAGGGTTTCGGCCGGCAATATCGCTTCCAACGGCAAATCGCCGTGCGCGGATCGCAACTCTTCGGCCAAGCTGATGAGCGGCCGCGAAAAGAGATGGTTCTCGATCGGCAGGATGCTGTAGGCAGCCCAAAGCGCGCTCAAATTCAAGCCGCGCGTAAACCACGCGGTCCAGGGCATCTGCCACGCGATGAAACCGGTCTCGAAGCTCCGGCGGGAGTTGCACATGACCAGCGGTTTCCACGGATCCCGAAGAAACGTGCGCGCCGTGACCATTTCGCCTTCGTCCATGTGCTGATGATTTGTGATCAGTACCGTCGCCCCGCGATCTGCAGGCAAATAGCCCCACTGCCGGACGCGAATCCTGAAGGAAAGGTAGAGCTGACGCACGACGTAGGTGATCGCTCTAAGCGTCCAGTTGGGCTTCATCGGGACGCTGCCTTCGGGAAAAAAGGCTGCATCCCATGGCCAGCGAACCGCGTCGCGTGAAGTTTTCGCGGGTCCTGGCCGCGGCCCTCGACGTCGCCACGGTCGCGGCGCTCGGTTATGCGGCCGTCGCACTTCTATCCGTGGGACGCTTCGGACGACGCGAACCTGAATTAATTCCCGTCGACGACCTCCCGCCGGTCAGTTTGCTTGTGCCCCTACATGGTGAGGAAGCCGGTCTCGAGGAGAACTTGCGCGCGTTCGCCTTGCAGGACTATCCCGTTTGTCAGCTCGTCCTTGGCGTTACGCGCGCCGACGATCGCGCGCTGGCAATTGCGCGGCGCGTGGCGGCGGCGCTTCCCAATCGGCACATCGAGATCAACGTTGGTAAAGCCCCCGGAGCGCTCAACCCTAAGATCGCAAACGTACTCTCGATGATGCGGCTCGCACGGCATAAGGTGCTGATCCTAGCTGACAGTGACACACGCGTTAGTCCGACGTACGCTCGCACGGTCACCGCGCCTTTGCGCGAACCTGGCGTCGGCGTCGTGACCTGTCTCTTCGGCGGCGTGCCTGACGGCACGCTTCCGGCAAAACTCGCGGCGATGTTCATTAACGAGCAGTTTATCCCGTCGGTGCTCGTCAATTGTCTTTTCGGGCCGCCGCGACACTGCCTCGGCCCAACGAATGCGCTGCGCTCAACGGTCCTCTCCGTAATCGGTGGTTTTGAGGCGCTTGCATCCCATCTCGCCGATGATTTCATGCTGGGCAACTACATCTCCGCGCGAGGTCTGCGCGTGGTGGTTTCGGGTTACGTCGTACGAACTATTGTGTCGGACTCGAGTTTCACCATGCTTTGGAATCACGAGTTGCGCTGGCACCGGACGATCCGAGGCGTGCAGCCCGCCGGCTACGCCGGTATGTTCCTCACGTATCCGCTGCCGCTTGCGCTGTTGGCGTTCCTGGTTGCGCCGCAACCCAGACGCGCAGTGGCGCTCTTTGTTGCTGCGCTTGCGCGTATCGCCTTGCAGCGCGTTTCCTGTCGGGCACTCGGCGTCGCGACCCCTCCGGCATGGCTCGTGCTGCCACGCGATCTCCTCGGGATGGCCGTGTGGGCTTGTGGGCTAACCGGACGCACGGTCCGCTGGCGCGATAACCAGCTGCGCATCGAGGCGGGCGACGTTCTCGCGGAACAACGCTAAAGAATGACCACAGGGAACGGCGAATGGTATGGTCAAGGCAGGCACGAGGGCGCCTCGACGGCGCTCGGCAGCCGGAAGGCGCACTCAGTAACCGTCCCGACGCATTTGCGGCCACCGCGGCGAACGCTATGAAA
>JABCZE010000016.1 GCA_013289785.1 Vulcanimicrobiota bacterium
CGTCCAGCGCCCCGGAACCTACGTTCGGACGCGCGAAGCAATTGCGTCGGCCTACGACGGCCTTTTCACGAGCAACCCGCAGCTGCGGGTGGAGATCGTCGAACGTACCGTCAACGGCGAATCGGTCGTCGACAAAGAGCACGTGACCGGATTCGCCAACGGCCACGTCGTCGACGCAACCGTTACCTACACGGTGACCGACGGCGCAATCGTTTCGGCGCGAGTCGCCTGACCGGCTTCACTTTAGTTTCGTAAGTACGTAATAAGCGACGTCGTGCAGATCGCGCTTTGACAGTTTCCAGCGCGGCATCACGCGATTGAGAGGTTGCCCGGTATTATCTATCCCGGTCGCGATCGCGCGTTCGAGTAGAGCGAGGGTATAGGGCGGCTTCTGTTCGGTCACCAGCGCCTTGTATCGCAAGTCCGCGCTGACCGCGCCGCCCGGCAAGTGCACGCCGCCCGAGCCGTCGGCGCGGTGGCAAGCCGCACATTTCGGGTAAAGGGCAGGCGGCTTTGCGACGATCTGCGAGCCGGCGGAATCGCGCCCCGTTTGGAAGATCGATTGCCCGTTGGCAACCGCGGTCGCCGCCGACGAATTGCCCGGCGAACTCTCGTGCGAAGCCGACGAGCACGCGGCGGCGCCAAGAACCGCGGCTAGCAGCAGTACGATACGTTTTGCGCGCGCCGGTTTCATACTAAGGACCGGCGGGTGCGTTGAGCGTCTGCAGCGTGAGCGTCGCAGGGTCAAGCTCGTAGTTGCCCGGAGCGACGAGATCGTTCGGAAAGGCACAAATCACGCTGTTATTCGGTCCCCAGATCACGACCAGATTCGGTGGGCCACACTCGGTCTGCGTCAAACCGTAATCGACGAGCAGTTGCGCCCCTGGACTGCTCGGCCCAGCTTGATAGGAGGGGAAGATTTGGTAATCGTTATAGTCGACGATCGAACCGAAGAGGGGCGCGCTGTTCACCCCGATTACCCACGGCCCCCAAAAACCGCCGCCCCAATAGTAGGGCACGGGATACCATATCACGCCGCGATTCCATCGCCAGCCTCCCCAGTGACGCGGGTTATTTACAATCGGACCGCGCCAGTAGCGATACGGACCGGTGCGATAAGGAACGTGCGGCGGATAGGTCCGCACCATCGATTGCTGAGGGGCAACGTGGTAGCCGGACGGCGCGTGAACCGGCGACGGATGAACCTGGGTCGGACCGCCGTTAACGTCGTGCGGAGGAAAACCGAAACCGGTTGGATTTGCGGGATGACCGGCCGGCGGAGCGGGCGCCGGATGATATACCGGAGCCGATGGATGATACGCAGGCGCCGGTGGATGATATGCGGGCGCCGGCGCCGACGGATGTTCCGACGAAGCGCGCTGCGCGATCGCTACGGCCGGCGCTACCGAGACGAATGCGAATACAAGGACGCAGCAAAGAAAGCGCTTCACGGCTTCACCTCATCGACGGTGCCTTTGGAAGTGACGTACGTTCCGTGCGCGGTCTTAAACAACACGAGGACCGTGCGCGGTGCCAACATGTCCGACGACAGCGGGAGATGATGGGCCGCGCTCGTCATATTGAGAAAAACCGATCCGTAGTCGATCGCAATCGGGTGGGTCTTGCCGTTTTGGGTCAGCGTCACCGAGTAAGGAAGACAGCGCTGGACGCTGTTGTCGAACGAGCAGGCGCCGGTCACGATTTTCAAGATTCCTTTTCCGTCGGCGGTGCGCAGCGTGAGCGTCTGCCGATCCAAAGCAATGTTGACATTGCCGTAGGTCTTTACCGTGCCGTTTCTCTCCTGGATGAGGGTGACGCCCTTGGCACTCGCCGGCGAGCCGGTCGCCAGCCATGCCGCCCACCCGGCAAGGCAACCAGCTGCGAGCCCGATGCGGGCTTTAGCTTTCATCTAGGGTTCTTTCCCAGTTTTAGAGCGTCAGCGTCGCCCTTGCAAGCGGTGCCACGTGACCGCCGATTTCGATGCCGCGTTCGCCGCGCTCACCGTCGATGAGGACGTGCAGAATGCTGCGCCGGCCCATCTTCGTGCCTTGCTCGCTGATGAACCGGGTTCCGTCGGCGCTGCCGACCAAACGGTGCGCCATCATAAACGCGGCGAGCGGCCCGGTCGCGCTCCCGGTTGCGGGGTCTTCGACGATGCCGAAGTCGTTGGCGAACATCCGCGAGTAGGCACCTTCTTGCGCCGGCGTAAAGACGAAGAGACACGAAGGCTCCGGTTCGTCTGCGAGGAGCCGGCGCAGCGCGACCGTGTCAACTTCGGCGCGGTCGACGGCAGCTTTATCGCGCAGCGGAATGAAGACCGCGGGATTCCCGGCCGAAACGTTCTGGCACGGAACGCCGTCGAGCAGGTCGCCCGGCTCGAGACCGATCGCAGCCGCGCAAAGCGCCGGATCGTACTCGCGCGAGGTGCGAATCGGCGGCGTACGCAGCCAAATCAAATCTTCGTCGTCGACACGAACGTCGACCGGTCCGATGTTTTCGTCGAGCACGAAGCGGCGCCGGTCCTTCGCAACCTTTCCAACGTCGCGCAAGACCCAGGCGGTGCCAACGGTCGGATGGCCGGCGAACATCATCTCTTTGACGGGCGTAAAGATGCGCACTCGGGCAGCCGATCCCGCGCGTTCCGCTGGAAAAACGAACGTCGTCTCCGAGAGATTCGTCTCGCATGCGATTTTTTGCATCGTGGCATCGTCGAGGCCGGTCGCGTCGTGAAAGACCGCGAGCGCGTTGCCTTCGAGCGGCGTTTGCGTGAAGACGTCGACGATTCGGTAATCTACATCCATCGCGGTTCACAAAACCGCCGTGCCGGCGGCGGTTGCGGTGGGCGTACTCCCCCCGCTCGTCTATCGCTCGACGAGCTTCATCATCTCGGGCGTGTAGCGTTCCCCCGCGGTCTTTGACGCAAGGCTGTCGAGTAAAGCGAGCTGGTCGGAGGTAAGCTGGAGGTTGACGGCAGCTATGTTCTCCTCGACGTAGCGGACACGTTTCGTGCCCGGGATCGGAACGACGTCATCCCCGCGCGAAAGTACCCACGCGAGCGCTACCTGCGCGGGCGTCGCACCGCACTGCTCCGCAACCTCGCGCACCACCGCCACGAGCGCTTCATTGGCTCGCGCGTTCTCCTCCGAAAACCGCGGATTTGTCTTACGGAAGTCGTTTTGCGAGAGGCTTGCTACGTCGACGGAGCCGGTGAGGAAACCGCGCCCCAGCGGGCTATACGGCACGAGGCCGATGCCAAGTTCGCGAGCCGCCGGCAGCACCTCGTCTTCGACGCCCCGCTCCCAGAGCGAGTATTCGCTTTGGAGCGCGCTGATGGGATGCACCGCATTGGCGCGCCGCAGCGTCTCCGGTCCGACTTCCGAGAGGCCGAGATACCGAACCTTGCCGGCCTCAACGAGCTCCTTCATCGCACCGACCGTCTCCTCAACCGGCACGCTGGGGTCGCGCCGGTGCTGGTAATAGAGATCGATCGCGTCGATCCCCAGACGCATCAACGACTGGTTGGCGACGCGCTTGACGTTCTCGGGCGACCCGTCGACGCCGCGCACGCCATTGTCGAACTTAAAGCCGAACTTCGTCGCCACGATCACGCCTTCTCGGCGACCGCGCAAGGCCCGGCCTACCAGCTGCTCGTTGGTATAGGGGCCGTAGACCTCCGCGGTGTCGAGAAAGTTGATCCCCAGTTCGAGCGCGCGATGTATTGTCGCAATCGCTTGACCCTCGTCGGGCGCGTTGCCATATGCCCAGGTCATCCCCATGCAGCCCAGGCCGATTGCGGAGACGGTCAGGCCCTGCGTGCCAAGTTTGCGTTGTTCCATAACGCTATTGTAGCAGGACGAGCAGCACTCCGGCTGAAGGTAGGAGGAGGCCCTTGCTCAAGCGCGACGTTTTGGCAAAGTTTTGATCGAAGCAGCGATTCTGCGCGACGAGATCGAGGGTGTCCGCCGCTCGATCGATGCCGCCGGGCGAATCGACCCGAAGGCCGGCGCTACCAGCATCGAGGTTGCGGGCGGCCTCGTCGCGTTCGCCGGCGTCGATTCGCCGTTCTCGCAAGCTTCGGGCGTGGGCACTCGTGGAGCGGTTCGCGCCGCCGACGTTGCAAAGATTACGGAGTTCTATGAGATGCGCGGTGCGATACCGATGGTTTTCGTCGCACCGTCAGCGCATCGGTCACTCGCATCCGAACTGACGGCGGCCGGCTACACTCCAGGCGATCGCGAGCAAACCCTCCTAGCATCCGGCGATCTGATCGGTCAGGCGCGGCGCGACGATCGCATCGGCGTCGCTAACGATATTGCGGCTTGGGCGAAAGCTTCGGCGGCGGGTTTTCTGGAACGCGAGAAGCTCGAACCCGGTGACGACGTCATCGCGTTGATCCTCGCGACGGCCGAAGGAACGATTGCGCTAGAAGCTCGGGACGGCGACCGAATTATCGCGACCGGGGCGGTGTCGGTAAACGGCGACAACGCCGCGCTCTTTGCCGGCTCCACGCTCACGGCGTTTCGGCGGCACGGGTGGCATACGGCTTTGATTCGCGATCGCGTCGCTCGCGCACGCGAGGCCGGTGCGACCCTCGTCCGCGCAACGGCCAGCCCGGGAAGCGTCTCCGAACAAAACTTTATGCGCTGCGGGTTCGTCAGTCTTTACGCGAAAGTGCTTTGGCTTCGACCGTTGCCCGCATCGAGCCGATCGCGCGAAACGTCCGCTGCTGCTGGCGGATCGGGAGCCATCCGAGGATGAGCGTGTCCATGGGTTGCCACATGATGACCCAGCCGGCGATCACGAGCGTTTCGACGGCCAGCGTGCGGATCGCGTCGGGCAGGAAGTCCGTGTGCTGCACTCCGGCAGTGAGCAGCAGGCTAAGGGCAAAGAACGCCAGGCCCCATAAAAACGTGCTCACGGCTCCGTGACGCCACTCCGTCATTTGAACGGCCGCTTCGGCGATCTTGTGCGAGCAGTATCGCGCAATCGCGCGTTCGACGCGGGATTGCGTTTGAGGCGACACCTCCTCCGGGGGCAACACAACGCGTAGCCGCATCTTCGCGAGACTCGACGTGAGGTTGGGAAATCGGGTGATCTGCGCGATGCTCCCAAGCGCGTTGTCGTCGTCGACAAATGGGTCAAACTCGCGCTCGGAAAAGAGCTCGCGCAACTCGCGCGGGCGAATCGTCAGTTCGGTGGGCGCGTCATGACGCATGGTTTTCATTCCGTATCCTCCGGCGGAGGATTGGCCCGAACCTCCGCACATATCCCCGCGTTGCGGAGAAATCCCGGAGCGCTTCGTAAACTGGTGGAAAAGTTTGTGGCGACCCGATTGACTATCGGCGACTGTCCGCTGACGTTCATCTTGCTCGGTATACCTGCTGGAACTGATTCGACTCCACGCTGGGAAAAGCGACTTATCGGGGGCGACAAAAGAGCCGCACCCTGAAACAAATATCATTCCGATTCGAGCGCGAATCAGGTCAGTCGATAGCCAGAAAGATGAGCAAGCCTAGAGTTCCCACCCTTGCGGCGTAGCGCATTAAAAAGCAAAAGGAACGCCCCAGACAGCGTTCCTTTCCTCGACCGCGACTAGGTCGGTTAAAAAACAGTCAGGATTGGAACACCTTGATGATTGGATTTATCGCGCCTATCCACGTTACCGTGAATGTCTGACCTACGGGGACATAAAATGAGCCGGACACCATATCCGTGAGTTGACCGCCGATTTTTATGGATTGGATGTTCGCCCCGTTGGGGTCCACGCAAATGAATGCGTTGTACGGGTAACCGCCTGGCCCAGGCCACGGCGTGCCGCTCGCGACAACTGACGAAGAATCGAGGCCTTGTTCCTGATTAGTGTTGTTGAGCAGAATCGGCGACGGGTTGTCACTGGTAGGGCTGGTGCTGATGTAATAGAATGTCCCGGCTGACCCATTACCGACACCGGGAGCCAGTCCGCAAAGGTTGCCCTGGACAAGAATCCGCGCGGTATTATGGTCCGTTATCGTGCCAGGAGTCGATAGCTGCATGGAATACAGCATGTCGCCGCTCTGGTCGACGATGGTGTTGCCTTGGATGGTCAGGCCATAGGTCGTTAATACCGAAATACCAGAGCCAAAAAGAGTGCCTAAAGGAGCGAATATCCCCTCGACTACGACCGCCTCCTGGCCGCCGGTTTGGTTCGGGTTAAAGATGCGATTGTTACTGATTATACTTCCGCCCAACGACGTTGACTCGTCGTCACCAGCCCATTCGATCGCGCTGCCATCACAGTCGATGAATGTGTTTCCTATGACGGCGACTCGGCCGCCTTGGACAGTCTGCACCTCAGCAGCGTAGTTGCCACCGTCGAAGTTGACTACAAGGCCGCTTTCGTTTCCACTGGGGCCAATAAACATGCAGCCTTCAACGAGAATATCAAGCGGGTTGACAATATAATTACCCCCGGGGTTGGTTTTAACTTTAAGCTGGTTGTAGTAAAATCTGCAACCTCGGATTGAAGACTGTACGGCTCCTTCTAACGCCACGTGCTTAGCAGACTCGTTGATGCAGTCGATGATGTCTACGCTGACTTCTGCGTCAGGGCCGCCGCCCGACTGAAAATCGAGCGCAGTGTTCTTGGCCATATTGCTCGCCCAGTGGAAGCGTTCAATAAGGGTTCTCGTGCCGCCGCCACCGATGCAGTCGTTTCCTGGACCATAGCCGGAACTTGCCTGAGGGTTGGAACCCAGCCACGCTTCGCAGTCTAGTACTCTGGCCCATTGTGCGTTCGGGCCAAAAATCCAGAGGCCATATCCCCAAATGTCGTATAAGTTGACTCTCGAGATAACATTTCTTGAAGAAATCAGAATGCCGCACTGTGTTTTGGATAAGCTGGTGGATGGGCCATCCGTGGCCCGACCGTTAAGTGTCAAGTCGGTAACGGTACAGTCGGTATTGCTCAAGTCACTCAAGTCAAGCATATACGAGCGCGAAGGGTCCGCGGGTGATGGTGCCCCGCTCCACGTAGGCTGATTAAGTGTGATAACGGTTGCGTCTTTTCCCGCGCCAATGCACGCTGTATTTGGCTGCTGGCGTAGTAGGGGTTGGGAAATGAGATAGTTACCTTCAGGAAAGTAAACAATGCCGCCGGCCGGAATACTACCAATCGGGTTGAAGGGGGGCACCGCGTTCATAGCGTCCTGAATCGCTCCGGTATCATCATGAACGCCGTCGCCGAATGCGCCGAAAGTCTGGACATTAAATACTGGGAGGAAACTCATGTTTATCGCCTTTCCGTTTTGATAAAAGCGCTATATGCGGTCATGCAGTTCAGCGGGCGACGCTGATTGCCGAACCTTCGGGGTCGGTTAGTCCCTGGATCGCTCCAGTGGAGTTGCCGAAGCCGGGATATTTCCAAAATGTGACCTGCGACGCGTCCTCGTCCGGAGCAATGAAGCGATGATTGTAAATTGTGAACTGCCTGACAAACTTCGCATTTGTTAGAATGGAAGAACTTACAATGGTTGCGCGGGAGCCATGAACGTGGATGCGGTAGTCGGTATTAGTAGTCGTGTAGTTGGTGATTGAAAGATACTTCCCATCCCAGGCAAAGCCTTCGAGGTCCTCGATAGGACGCGACAGTTTAATGTTCGTGAACGTGGAGGAGCCCTTAGGAAGCTCTGCAATGTGATACTGGGTGCCACGCGCGAAGAAGTTTCCGCTTCCATCGTAGGTACAGAAGTAGCCATACGCATAGGGATTCTCGTAGATAGTCGCAGTCTGGCCCTCATGCTTAAAAATATAGACGCTGTAGCTATCGGCTGACTCGACGGCGAGATTGTCGGTGACGGGGTCAACGGAGCAGTCAATCGGGCTGAAGTCTTGGCTTGGGTATTGAGTAAACGTCGCAATCGGTTGCGTGCCACCGTGCGCGTATTCATATACAGCCTGCGCTTCAAGGTCGGTTACGAAAAGGTTCCCCGCCTCGTCGCTGCACAATCCATAGGCTTCAGAGCCAGAGCCGCTGAGTAGTCCGACCTGTTTGTCCGACGGGTAACTATAAACGATGACTCCATCAAACGTGGAAATATAAAGCAGGTCCTCGCTCTTCGCCTCGGGCAGCATCCACGCGCCATGTACGGCAGCTCGTCCAATGTCTCGCACTGATTGGGTTGTCGCTGTGGGAGGCTGGCCTGGGGGCGCGCTACAGCCGGAAAGTAATGTGATGGCGGCGCTCACCCAAAGCGTCGAGCGGCCGAGAGGTGAAACGAACATGGGCGGCCTACGTCTTCCTTACTACAATGAGGATTTCTGAGTTCAACGAGGATGCCACCTTTTACTGTCTCCGTTCGCGATAAGTTTGCAGAGGTCATTAAGTGGTGTTTAAGGAGTCCCCGGAGCCGCCAGCTCGGGTAAGCACAGCAATTCCGCTCGTCGTCCGGCCGTAACAGCATCGGCCATCCGCGCAGCACCCGATGATGCCTTGCACCTCGCACGGTATCTGCTCGCGAAGCAAATGGATCGCAGATCGCGGCGATGGCCCAACAGTTCAGCGTTCAAGGGACTCGCCGCTTCGCCAACCATCTCTTTTACTCATATGTGGATTACCCGCAAACCGAACCATATTCGACCATCGCGTAGCCGTTTACGCGGTGGCTTCGGATGGACGGCGACGACTAGCGAGGATAGCTAGGGTTCTTTGCCGCCGCCGGCGGCGAGAAACGTTACGACATCCCACGCGTTGCGAATGCCGATGAAGATCAGCAAAAGCACGCCGCCGGCAACTGCGAAAAGAGCGTCTCTGGGAGCAGGGTGCAACGCAATCGCGCCTACGGCGAGGGTGGCGTAGGCGATGAACGGCAGGATCGAGTACCAGATCCAATCCTCGGCATCCGCAGTGTATTCTTTGAGGCCCCGCGTTCGAAAAGCCACGCGGATTATGTAGATAACCCCATAGCAGCCGACGACCGCGACGATCACGCTGACGTAGACTAGCGAAGGCCAGGGGACACAGAGGATTGCCGAAACGAGCAACGCCGTGCAGAAGTGCATAACCGTCGGCGTGCTGAACGTCGAGATGCCGTCATGGCGGGCGGCCGAAGCATACTCCTCTCCGCGCACCAAGGTGATCACCACGAATATCAATCCGGTGAGCGCGGCAGCCGACGAGCCGGCAATCACGTAGAAGTTCGACCATGCGGCAAGCGCGGCCGGAACGGTTTCAACCAATTTCTTTTACCCCCAGTGCCGCAGCGGCTTGCGCGGCGGCGCGTTCGCCGGTCTCAATTGCGCCGTTGACGGTGCCGCCCTGCCCATCGCTCGACGTCGCCTCGCCGGCAAAGAACAGCGTGTCGTCGAGGGGAGCGGCGAGCACAGCGCGCGCATTCCCGCCGCCGACGGCCACATAACTGTACGCCCCACGCGCAAACGGGTCGTCGCTCCAGTCGTGCGTGTGGCCACCCACGAACTCCCGGCGCGCGAGTTCGGTATCACCCAACAACTTCCCGAAGCCATGGAGTGCCTTCTCGATGAGATCCGCCGCGCGAACACCGCTCAGTGCAACTGCGCCGGGACCGCCGACCCATGCGACGATCAATCGGCTTCGAATCGGCAACTGCGTCCAAAACGTCGGGATCGGCTGGCCCTCGATGTAAAAGAAGGCTGCGTCGTGGTAGCGACCACCTGTAACCAGCTCCCAAAACGCCGTTCGAAAAGCGAGTGCGACCTTCACGACGTGTCCCATCTCGATACGCGCAAGCGCCGCGCGCTTTGCGGCCGGAAGCTCGGGCGTAAAACCGACCTCGGTTTCGTCGCCCCGGTGACGCAAGACGCCCACAGGAAGGGTAACGATCGCTGCGCGCGCATGCAGCGTTTGCGATTTGCCGCGCGAATCCGTCACCTCGACGGCGACGCCGTCGGGTCGCCACGAAATGCGGCGCACGCGGGTTGACAAGGCAAACGCAACCCCGGCGCGCTCGCAGTCGTCGCGAAGCTGTGCGAACATCGGCCCGTATCCGCCCAGCGGTCGCGCGCTCGTGGAATCCGTGCCCGATTCAAATTCGTCGGCAATCGCCTTGACGCTCGCAATCGCGGGATCGGCGGCTTCGAATCCCTCGACGAAGGCGCGCGCCGACTGCGCGGTCTCGCGCAGCGCGCCGTCGTTTTCGAATCGCCGGAGAAACTGCTCCACGCTTTCGTCGTCCGGGAGGGAGCGAGAGGCTTCGAATATGCGCGCCGACGATGCAAAACTTTCTTCGTCGCATCGGAGGCCGCCGTTTTCGCGAACCCACGCATCGCCGCCCATGTCGATCGCCGCGCTCCCGGCTTCGCGAAGCAACGCCTTGGTTCGTGCGGCCGGTCCGTGAATAAACTCCGCGCCGAGTTCGGCCGGCGTTGCAATCCCGGCTATCGAGTGTGAAAGCACCCGCCCCCCGATGCGGTCGCGCGCTTCAAGCAGCAGTACCCGCAGCTTCCGCCGCCCAAGGCTTCGCGCAGCCGCCAGCCCCGCCGCGCCGGCCCCGATGACGACGACATCGGCGTCCATTCGCTCGACGATCGGCTCGCTAAGGTGACTCGGGCGACGCGCTCGGCTTCGGTCCGAGCGACTGCTTCAGCAGGCCGGCAGGCGCGGCCACGCACCCGATCCGGCCGAGTGGGTTGTCGCAGAGCTGCGGGTTGGAAAAGTTCGCGCCGGTGGTGATGGCGTCGTGCATCGGATCGCACGCGGCGGCGCGCTGTCCCTTGGTAACTTGATACCAGCAGAGGACGGCACCGCTGAAGTTCGTCCCGCGCAGATCGGCTTGCGAAAGGTCGACGGAGATCAGCGTCGTCCCCGAGAGGTCGCGCGCGTTCAGACGTCCGCCGCTGAAGTTGCACGAGATGCAGCCGCCGAGCAGCTGCCGCAACTGCGCGTCCTCCACCGACGAACTGAAACCCTTGAAGTTTGCCGCCACCATTCGCACGTTGGAAAAGGTCGAGCCATCCAAGAGCGCGCCGCCGAAGTTGCACGCAACGCAATCCGCGGAATCGAAGTGAGTCCCCCGCAGATCGGCCTTCTCAAAGTTTATCGCGATGAGCCGCGCCCCGCGAAACGACGAGTTGCTCAGCGTCGCCTTCTCGAAGTTCGTACCTATCAAGACGCCGTTGGTAAAGTCCGAGTTCGCCAACGCCGCTCCGGCGTAATTGCAGCCCTCACAGAACGTGGGCGCCGCGGCGCTCGCCTTCCAAAGGCACGTTACCGCGAGCGCGAGCGCGCATACGGCGATAAAGAATGGCTTCATCGGGCTGCGCGTTCGATATCCAACAGGGTTCTCTTGCGCTCCAGACCCCAGCGGTAGCCTCCCAATGCGCCCGAATCGCGAATGACGCGGTGGCACGGGACGATGAGCGCGACCGGGTTGCGCGCGACGGCCGTCGCCACGGCCCGGGCGGCCCCCGGCCGGCCGATACCGGCGGCCACCTCGCGGTACGACTGCACGTCGCCGCTGGGAATCGACTGCAGATACTTCCAAACGCGCATCTGAAAGGCTGTCGCGCGGATGTCGAGTGGAAGGTTGAGATTCGGCCGTTCACCTACGAGGTGGCGCGCAATGGCGTCGGTCCACGCAGCAAAATCCGGATGGTACGGCGCTCGCATCGGCGCGATCTCGGCGTTGGCATATTCCGCCTGCAGCTTCTCGCGCAGGTCTTCTTCGGAATCGCCGAACTGCGCGAAGCAGATTCCGCGATCGGTTGCGCCGATCAGCATCGGCCCTAACGGCGTCTCGAGCATCGCATACGAGATCGCCACGCCCTGGCCCGCGGCCCGGTACTGCGCCGGCGTCATTCCCAGATTGCGCGCGGCATTTTCGTAGATGCGGCTGGGCGAACCATAACCCGCATCGTAGGCGGCCGCGTCGATTGAGCGATCGTCTTTGAGCCCGTCCTTGAGCCGGCGCAGCCGTGCGGCCGCCGCGTACTCCTTCAGGGTTACGCCCACGACGGCTTTGAAGCGACGGGCGAAGTGATACTTGCTGAGGCCGGCCATTGCGGCGAGCGCGTCGAGTTTCAGTGCCTGGTCGCTGTGCTGTTCGACGTATCGGCAGACGGCGCGAATCGGTTCGAGATCTTCGGTCATGTGCTTAGCCTACTGCCGCGCCGCCGATCGCGTCCATCCGGATCTTGCTCATCCGGGGCGCGCCTGCTCGGTTTGGGTGAAGGCGTCTCCGTCCCCGCTTTGGGCCTGCTTAGAGGAGTTCGCTCCCGTCGCGCATCATGGGTCCCTGGGAGCTTTCGACGGTCCGGCCCGTTCATCGGCCGGCGTTGCCTTCCATTTAAACGACTGTCTGTAGTAGGAGCGCTCAACCAAAGAGATATGGATCGCACGTATAGCCGCATCAAAGGTTTTGGACTCATCGGAATTCACATTGGAGCGCTCGCAGCCTTCTGGCCCGGTTTCTTTAGCTGGTCGGCGTTGGCCGCAGCCGCGGTTGTATCGTATGCGACCGTAGCGCTGGGGATTTCGCTCTGCTTTCACCGCATCCTGACGCATCGCAGCCTTCGGCTCCTCAAGCCCATCGAATACCTCTTCGCGATCTTTGGAACGCTCGCGTTGCAAGCCGATCCGATTCGCTGGGTATCGGTGCACCGCAAACATCACGCGCATGCCGACCACGAGGGTGACCCGCACAGCATTGCCGATGGGTTCAAGTGGGCGCACATGGACTGGATTTACCGGCATAACATCGCGCTACCGTCGGTCGAGGAAATGCGGCATTTCGCCCCCGATCTCTACTCCGAGCCTTTCTATAGGGTGTTGCAGTACCTCAACATTCCGCTTCAGCTCGGGCTTGGGATCGGACTCTTCGCCCTTG
>JABCZE010000017.1 GCA_013289785.1 Vulcanimicrobiota bacterium
CTGGGATCGGCGAACGGACGCGTGCGATCGTCATCTGCTCGCCCTGCAACCCAACGGGACGCGTCATCTCGCGCGATGCGGCTGAGGCGCTCGTTGAGGCACTATCTCGGCGTCCGGGCGAGCCGATCTGGCTGATCCACGACGAGATCTACCGCGAGCAGATGTTCGTCGATGACGCAGCCGATCTCGCGCGGCTCTATCCGTGCACGATCGTCGCGAACTCGCTGAGTAAGAGCAACGCGCTGACCGGACTGCGCCTGGGATGGATCCTCGGGCCGGCGGCGTTCCTAGAGCAGGCGATTAAAGTGCACGCCTGGGCGGTCTCGTGCGCGGATACGATTGCGCAGTACGTTGCGCTGGAAGTCTTTCGCTCACCGGCCAATTTGCAAGAGCACGCGCCATGGTATCGCAAACACCGTGCTTTAATGCGCGAAGTGCTCGAAGATAGCAGCCTGCCGTTCGTCGATCCGGAGGGCGCCTTCTACGTCTGCGTGCGATTGCCCAAAGGTGCGTCGTCGCTCGACGCTGCCAACACTTTGATCGGTCGCTTTGACGTCGTCGCGATTCCCGGCGTCGCGTTTGGTGAGTCTATGGAAGGCTGGCTGCGCCTAAGCTGGGTCGCCAGCGCCGAGCGCGTGCGCGATGGAGTGACGCGGATCGCCGAATTCTGCGCGCAACTCCCGGTATCGTGTTGACGCCCGGCGTACTCACCTTTGGGCCACCCGAGCTCGCGCCGTTTCTTGGAAAGTGGATTAGAGACGAACTCTCCGTTTCGCGTAGGGTCGGGAGCGTGACACTTGGCAAGGAAGGCTTTAAGAAGCTGTACGCGTGCGGCTCTTACGAGGAACTCCAACGATCTCTGGCCGAGGATCTGGCTCTAGCCGAAAAGTATAATGCGCGACTGAAGCTTTCCGCAGGCGAAAGTTATCTGGTGATCGGCCCGCGAGAGATAGCTTCGCACCGGGGCTCACGCGACGGAGAAGGTCGCACGGTACGATACCCCGTACTTGGATTGCAGCGCGAAGGCCGCACCACCATTGTTGCGAGCACCTATCGAGGCAATCCCATGGGCCTCGCCTTGCGCATGCGAAAGGATTGGCTGCTAGTGAGCGAGCGTTACCAGGGGCGCGCCGCCGCACTTTTTCCCCGCTCGCCGGTGTTCCGTTATTACCGCACACCAAAGGAATGAATCAATGACACACACTCCGCCGCAAGCGCCCGAAATGAAGGAGCTCAACGAACGCGCGAGTCGCTCGCAAGTGCGTATTACGACCGCGCACGGCGATATCGTATTCCATCTCTTTCCAGAGGATGCGCCGCTGCATTCTGCGGCCTTCATGAAGCTCGCCGAAGCGGGATTTTACGACGGCCTCAAGTTTCACCGAGTGGAGCCCGGATTTGTCGTTCAAGGCGGCGATCCGAAAGGCGACGGCACCGGTGGCCCGGGCTACAATCTCAAAGCTGAGTTCAACGCGCGGCCGCACGTACGTGGAACCGTGGCGATGGCGCGCGCCTCCAGCCCCGACTCAGCGGGTTCGCAGTTTTACATCTGTCTGGGGGATGCGTCGTTCCTCAACGGTCAGTACACGGTCTTTGGTCAGATGACCGAAGGCTTCGACGCGCTCGATGCGATCAAGCGCGGAGACGCGATGGTCAGCGTGAAGACCGAGGCCGCCGACAAGTAGATCGGCGGCCGTTAGCTAGAGGTCGGAAGACGGTTTTAGGTTCGCTCTCGCACGTCGCGTTTGGCTGCGTCGTACTCCGCCTGCGTCCGCTGCTTGGCCTCGTTAACCGCCGAGCCGATCTTTTCGCGCGCCGTCATTTCGTTGCCAAGCGTCTCGCGCTTGGCGCGCTCCATATCCGCCGCCGCGCGATGCTGCCCTTCGTGAACCGTATCTTTGACGTTGTCGACGGTCTTCTTCACTGCATCGGCAGCCCGATCGAACGTATCTTTACCCACGTTAACCTCCGTTTCGTCGGGAAGCTTACCCGTCAGCGTGAAGACCGAATCACGTCGCGATCCCTCAGTTAGCCGATCCAGACGGTTTGGATATTGACGAACTCGTGGATGCCGAACGACGAGAGTTCGCGACCGTAGCCGCTCTTCTTGACGCCGCCGAAGGGCAGGCGTGGGTCGCTGGCCACCATGCCGTTGATGAAGACGTTGCCCGCTTCGACGCGCGCGGCAAGCTCTTCGGCAAGTGCGACGTCGCGCGTCCATAGGTTGGCGCCGAGTCCAAAGCGCGATGCGTTGGCGAGCTCCAACGCGTGTTCCAGGTCGTTCGCGCGCACGACAGCCGCCGCGGGCCCGAAGACTTCTTCATCGAACATCGGCGCGCCGGGCACAACCTCCGAAACGACTGTCGGCTCGTAGAAGTAGCCCGGGCGCTCGATAAAACGGCCGCCGGTAACGAGCCGCGCACCGGCAGCGACCGTCGCGCGGACCTGACCGTCTACGGACTGCCGCAGATCGGCGCGGGCGCAAGGCCCGAGTTTCACCCGCTCGTCCATCGGGTCGCCGACGATTTGCGCGGCGGTAAGCTCCGCAAAGCGCCCCAGAAACTCGTCATAGACCGCATCTTCCACGATGAAGCGCTTCGCCGCGATGCAGCTCTCGCCGTTGTTCTGAAAGCGCGCGGTTACGGCCGTTTTTGCCGCTGCTTCGAGATCCGCATCGGCGAGAACCACAAATGCGTCGGAGCCGCCCAGTTCGAGCACGCACTTTTTTAAGTTCTCGCCCGCCGCGCGCGCGACCGCGATGCCGGCTTCCTCACTCCCGGTGAGGGTCACGGCGGCGATGCGCGGATCGGCGACGATTTGGCCCATTTCCTTTCCTGGAACCAACAGCGTGCCGAAACAGCCTTCCGGCGCACCGGTCTCGGTGAAAAGCCGCTCGATCTCCAGTGCGCACCGCGTGGTATTCGTCGCGTGCTTGAGCAGTACGACGTTGCCCGCCATCAAAGCCGGCGCGGCCGCACGGATAACCTGCCAGAAGGGAAAGTTCCACGGCATGATCGCCAGCAACACGCCAAGTGGCCGAAACGCGACGTAGCTGCGCGCGGCCGAAGACGGAGTAATCTGCTGCGAGAGCAGCGATTCGCCGTGCTCGGCAAAATACTCCAGCGCCCATGCGCATTTGTCGATCTCCGCACGCGCCTGTACGAGAGGCTTGCCCATCTCGCGCACGGCCGTCGCGGCGAGGTCCTCGCGTTCCAGGCGAAACCGGGCGGCCACGGCTCGCAGCAAGCTCGCTCGCCCAGAAAAATCCTCGCGTCCCCAGCGCCGAGCGCCGCCCGCGGCGTCCGCGAGCTTCGCCTCGATTTGCGGGGCGTCCATCAACTCGATGCGCTCGATTAGCTCACCGGTGGCTGGGTTGCGCGTCTCGATCATAGCGCGTGCATGGCCCACGGCCCCGACGGGCCGGCGTAGACTTCGACCAGACTTTCGGGGCGCAAATACGTGCGCGCCACGCGCTGCACGTCGGCGGCAGTAATGCGCGAGAAGCGCTCGTTGAGCGTGCGGTAGTAGTCGGGCGGCAGACGATAGATCAGGATATCGAGCAGTTGCTGGGCTTGCCCCGTGGTCGAAGCCTCGTCTAAAAGCGCGTTGCTGATTAGGCGTACCTTCGCTTCTTGCAGCTCGGTTGCCGAAACCGGTTCGCTCTGCAGCCGGCGCAGCTCCTGGCGCACGATGGCGACGGCTTCGACGACGCGCTGCGGCGAAGCGTTTAGCTCGACGCGCAGATCTCCACGATCCGCCCCCGCCTCGAGCGAGCTGTTGACGCTGTACACGAGTCCCCGCTTTTGCCGCAGCTCTTGCCAGAGCCTGGATTCATACGCACCCGCCCCGCCCAAAATTTGATTGAGCACTGCGAGCGTATCGTAATCTTGGCTTGACCGCGACAGCGCCGGTTGCCCGAGCCGAATGAAGACCTGATTGGCCTGGGTGCCGATATAGTCGTGGCCGCTCGACGCCGGCGGCATCGCCATCAAACTCGCGTTGGGCTTCGTCCCCGCCGAGTTCCACGATCCGAAACTCGCCTCGAGCGCCGTGCGGACTTGCTCCGGTGAAAGATCGCCGACGACGGAGACCGTCGTCAGATCGGGACGCCAATAGGCCGCTGCGTATGCCAGCAAATCTTCGCGCGTGATCGCCGAGACGCTTTGCGCCGTCGGCTGGCGCAAACTCGGATCGGCGCCGGCCAAAAGCAGACGGTTGTACGCGCGATCGATCAACACGCCGGAGATGCGGCTTTCCGATTGTAAGCTGTTGGCCAACTGCGATCGCTCGACACTCAGCCAGGGGTCCTCGAAGGTTGGATGCGCTTCGCCGTCGGCCAAGATCGCCACGACGCGATTGAAATCGCGCGACTCTGCCGTCGCCGAGAAATCTTGGCCGGTATTGATGAAGACGCCCATCTCGTCGGTGGCTTTGCGGCGTTGTTCGAACGGGTAAGCGGCGCTGCCGTAATCGGCCACGGAAGAGGCGAGCCGCGAAATGCCTTCCTTTCCAGGCGGCTCGAAGGCCGGCGAACTCGCAATCGTGCCTTTAATCACCACCGTCGGATGGTCGGTCTTCGGTTGCACGATGACGCGCAATCCGTTGGCCAGCGTGAACTCAACCGGTGCCAGGGTGCTGCGTTCCGTCGTCGGCGTCTCGACGGACTTGGCAATCCATTTTGGTTCGACGATCGGGCCGTTTGGAACGCGCTTGGAGAAATCGTCGCTGGCCTCAGACGTGCTCTTCTCCGAGCTGCCTTTCGGCGGACTGTCGTTAGGGCTCAGGTGCCCGACGACGGTCGGGCGGCTCAAGTATTGGCGCGTCGCGGCGAGCAGATCGTCGCCGGTGAGTGCCGCCAGGCGGCGGTCCTCGTCGGCCACCCGTTCGTGAATGATGCCGTAGGTGTAGCCTGCGAGATCGCCGATGCCGTCGATGGAGTCGGCGTCGTAGAGCCGCTCCGCGATCGTCATGTGCTTTGCCGCCACGACCAGATCCGGATCGAAACCGTTACGCAGCACCGAGTTGAGCGTCGTCGAAAACACCGAGGCCGCTTCGCTGCTGCTATGGCCCGGGTTGAGAATAATGAAGACGTGCAGCAGGCCGCCTTTAACCTGCGTATCGGCGTCGGTTTCGATCGCGAGCGCGATGTTGCTTTGGACGAGCGCTTTATAGAACGGAGACCGTTGGTTTTCCAGCAACGTCGCCAGCGTGCTGATCGCCGGCTCGCCGTGCTGCGTGTCGCCGGGAATCGCATAGGAAAGATCGAGAATTTCGAACGGAAAGGGAAACTGCGCTTCGACGGTGGCCCCGGACGCCGGCTTGGGATTGCGCTCCGACCACGGTGGTAGTTTTTTGGAAGGAATCGCACCGAAGACGCGCTGCGCCTTCGCAAACGCCGTTGCATGATCGACGTCGCCGGCGATCACCAGCGTCGCATTGTTGGGCGCGTACCACTCGTGATAGTAGCGAGCGATATCCGCCACGGTCGCGGCGGCAACGTCGCTGCGCTCGCCCAAAGGCGTGCGGCCCGCCGGTTGTCCGGGGAAAGCTGCGGCGCGAACCCGCGAAAGCAGATTGAAGAACGGGGAGCTGGCATCGCCGTCGATTTCGTTGAGCACGGCGTTGCGTTCGATCGCCCAGCCGGCCGCGCTCAGGGAGGCGTGTTGCATCCGATCGGCCTCGATCGCAAGCGCCACGTCGAGTTTATCCGCCGGCATCTCAAAATAGAACTGCGTGTAGTCGTAGTTCGTCTCGCCGTTCATCTGCGCGCCAAGGCGCGCAACGATGTCGTCGAGGCCGCCCGACGAGATCTCCGGCGTTCCGCGAAACATCATGTGTTCCAGAGCGTGCGCCAGGCCGGTCTTGCCCGGCGTCTCTTGCAGCGAGCCAAATCCGTACCACATGCTCGTTTGAACGACCGGAGCCGCGCGATCCTCGACGACGACGACTCGCAATCCGTTACGCAGCGTCGTCGTGAAGATTCCGGCATCGCCCGGGCCGTTTTGCGCCGGCGCGGCCTGCGCGGAAAAAAGCGCAAGCAGCAGCGCAAACAGTCCTTCGACTACGCCTCGCTTCGCTCGGCGTCGCTCAGGACAGGCTGCGTAGAAAAACCTCAAAGCGTTGTGACTCCTAAATAATATGCCGCCGTCGTCTCGACCGCGGCGAGTGGAAGGCAGCCGATAAGCTCGCACCCGAGCACCTCGATCCCGCGTTGGGCAGCCAGCGCGCGAACCAATTCCACGACGCGATAGAGCGGCGTTGCAGCATAGTCCGTAATGTTGAGCGAGACCTGCACGCGGTCGTCGCCGCGCGGTAGGGCGAGCGCGCGCAGGGTGCGCAGGCCGCCGTCGCGTTCGCGGATCGCCCGGGCAATCGCTCGGACCGCCGCGAGATCGCTGGTTGCCAGTTCGATGTTGAACGCGATCAAGATATCCCGCGCTCCAATCGCAATCGCTCCGGCGCTGGGATGGCGGGCGAGGTCGCCTTCGTCCGGCAGCCACTCGGCGTTTGCCCGAATCGCCGGTAGGAGGTGGCGTTCGGGCGTTCGCGCGGCCGCACCGTAATAAAAGGAAGGCACCCGATAGCGCCGCCAGATTTCGGCACCGGCGCGGTGTGCCAGCGCCGCGGCGTCGGCCAGCGTCGCACCCTCGAGCGGAACGAATGGCAGCACGTCAAGCGCGCCGATGCGCGGATGCACGCCGGAGTGGCTCCGCAGGTCGATGCGCTCGAGCGCGACCCCCGCGAGAGCGACGGACGCGCGCAAAACCGCGGTTTCATCGCCGGCCACCGTCAGAACGCTGCGATGATGGACGGCGTCGCTGCTCCAGTTTAAGACACGCGCGCCGGCCGCTTTCACGGCCGCAACTGCCGCCTCGATCGTAGCCGCATCGCGTCCCTCCGAAAGATTCGGGACAATCTCAAACAACATGCCTGTCATCCTGAGCCCCTCGACTGCGCTCGGGATAAACTTCGTCGAAGGGCGTCATGTTACCCCAGCGTCGAGGCGATCGCAGCAACGATGTCCGCCGTATTCGCCGGTGAGATTACTTCGGAGTAACCCAGCTTGCGCGCCTCGGCTTCGCGACGCTCCGCTCCGGCGACGGCGCGTACTTCGCCCGATAACCCGAGTTCGCCGAAGACGGCAACGTGCGACGGCACCGCGACGTTGCGAAACGACGAGGCAATTGCCAGGGCAATGCCGAGATCTGCCGCGGGTTCGGCGACCCGCAGGCCACCGGCCACCGAGGCATAGACGTCGTGCGTCCCGAGCAGAAAGCCCGCGCGTCGCTCGAGCACCGCGAGAATCATCGCGAGGCGCTGCTGATCGAGATTGTTGGCCAGCCGTCGCGGCGTGCCGTAGCTCGTTTCACCAACCAGTGCTTGCACTTCGATGAGCACCGGGCGCGAGCCGACGATCGACGCGACGACGCACGAGCCGCTGGGACGCTGCGTGCGCGCTCCCGCAAAGAGTTCCGAGGGGTTCGAAACTTCGCGCAAACCCGAGTCGTGCATCGAAAAGACACAGATCTCGTCGACCGATCCGAAGCGGTTCTTATACGCGCGCAGGATGCGGTACTCGCCGTTCGTCTCGCCTTCGAAATATAACACCGTGTCGACCAGATGCTCGAGCAGGCGCGGTCCGGCGATGGCGCCGTCCTTGGTGACATGCCCGACGATGAACGTAGCGCAACCCGTGCGTTTGGAGTATTCCATCAACGCTTGCGTGCAGTCCCGAATCTGCGCGACGCTGCCGGCGTATGCTTCACCCTCAGGCAGCCAAACCGTTTGGATTGAATCGATCACCAATGCGAGCGGGCGCCGGCGCTCCAAAGAATCCAGAACTGCGCGCAGGTTCGTTTCGGGATAGACGAACAACGCGGCCGGCGCTTCCGCAGCCAGCGTACGGTCGGCGCGAAGTTTTACTTGTGCCGCCGACTCTTCACCGCAGACGTAGACGACTTCGCCGCCGCGTGCGAGACGCGCAGCGATTTGCAGCATCAAGGTCGACTTGCCCGCACCCGGCGGTCCGCCGACCAGCGTCAAGCTCCCCGGGACCGTTCCGCCGCCTAAGACGGCGTCGAACTCCGGCATGCCCATGCGTAAGCGGGTAATGCCGGCCGAGCCGATCTCGTGCAACGGCAGCGGTGTAGCCGATTGCGCGGCCGCAGGCCTTTCGCGTGCAGATCGTGGCGCGACGGTGAAGGGGCGTTCGTCGAACGAGTTCCAGCCTTCGCACTGCGGGCAGCGTCCCAGCCAGCGCGCCGATTCGAATCCGCACGCCGAACAAGAGTAGACGGATCGTGGTTTTGCCAAGCTGTTCTAGCCTTCTGCGACGCGCTCGCTTCGCCTAGCGGAAGCCTTCAAGCGAGGAAGCGACGCCGTTTGCGCCCAAGAGAGGGCTAGAACAAGACCTAGCCTTTATAAAGGAACGATGCATGCAGGTCCGCTTTCTTATCGGAGCTACTCTTTTAGCCGCTTCGGCTTCTCTGTTACTCAACGGGTGCAGCAGCTCGGTCTCCCCCACGACGGCGCCGGTTCTGACGTCGCCCATGGCGATTGCAAGGCAAGCGCAGCGACAGGGGCGCTCGACGTTGTTGGGCGGATCTCTCTTCGAACGCCGCCGGCATACATCCGGTCTTCACGCGCACACGTGGTTCAAGAAAGTCGCACCAGGGAACCCGCTCTTGTACGTCTCGGACGCCATCGGTAACTTTGTCAACATCTATAGCGCCGCCGGCAGCGGTCAGAGCCCGGTCGGCCAGATCGCCGGCTTCGACGAGCCGCAAGGCCTTTGGGTGGACGTCAATCAGAACCTGTGGGTCGTCAATACCAACACCGATCAGATTCTGGGGTTCCGCCGCGGCTCGGGCGTGCCGTTCAGGACGTTCACCGATACGAGCGGACAGAGTCCGGCTGGAGTCTGCGGAAACGATAACAGGAACCTTCTCTACTCCGTCGACATCACCGGCCCGGGATCGGGTTACATCGGAAATACGATTAGCGTCTTCAAGAAGAATGGTTCCACCGACCCGATTCAAACGTTCGTCGACCCCAACGCCTCGGCACTCTATCTCTGCGCCGTGGATTCAAAGGGAAATCTCTTCGTCACCCTCTCTAACGTGAACTATCCCTACCCCGGCGAGGTTGACGAGTTTCCGAAAGGATCGACGACCCCGACCGTGATTGCGAACGACTTGATCTATCCGATCGGAATCACCGTCGACAAGTATAACTCGATTTCCGTCGACGACGCTTTTGCGGACGGCTACTCCAGCGGCACCGTTTATCTCTACGACCCGCCGTACACGGGCGCCCCGGCCTACTCGTTCCCGGTTCCTGCGGAAATCATCCAGACCGCGCTCAACAAGCAGCAGACCCAAATCTGGGGCGCGAGCTCGGCGACGCTCGACGCCGAGCAGTTCTCTTACCCGCACGGCCTTTACGAGAACTCGACCTCGACGCAGGATTTCCAGTATCCCGACGGTCTGGCACTGTCGCCGAAGGCGGTCCAGTAACTCAAGTCCCGCTGCCTTCCGTTTGACGGCTGCATGGACTAGTCTGTATACTAGTCACATGAAAGCCATTGGAATTTATGACGCGCGTGCGCAGCTTGGCGAGCTCGTGCGTCGAGCCGCGACGGGCGAGCGAATCATAATCGAGGTTAGAGGCCGCCCGATGGCACAGCTGTCGCCCGTCGAGCTGCCGGGGGAGGATGCTGACGACGCGGTCGAGTGGTTCGTCGCGCGCAGCAAGCAGCGCCAGCCGTGGAAGGTGACCGCGCGCGAGCTGATCGTCGAGGGACGGCGCGAGTGACACTGGTCGTCGACGCTTCCGCCGCGCTCTCATGGTCGATCGCCGACGAGAGCGATGTCGATGCACTGGCATTGCTGAGAACGGTAAGGACCGAAGGCGCGGTAGTGCCTGCGCTGTGGCTCTTTGAGATGGAAAACGGACTGCGAAACGCGCTGCGCCGTGGCAGAATCACCGAAGCCGAGGCGCAAACCATTCAAACAAAGCTTTCGCACTTGCCGATTCGCGTTGTGGATTCGTCCGAGCGCGTTTCCTTTTATGGCGCGCTCGCCTTGGCGAATAGGTTCGACCTGAGCGTATACGACGCGGCGTACTTGGACGTGGCGCTCCGCTACAAGGGCTACCTCGCGACCCGCGATCGGCGGCTCGCAGAGGTTGCCGGACGGCTCGGTCTCGCGCGAAAACCGGTTAAACGTCGCCGGTGAACTCTCAATCGCCGCTGCAGATCGCGATCGACGGACCGGCAGCCTCCGGGAAGACCACGGTCGCCCGCGCTCTGGCACGGCGCTTGCGCGTACTCTACCTCGACACCGGCGCGATGTACCGTGCGCTCGCATATCTCGCACTGCGCACCGGGACCGACGTCGATAACGGCGCGGCGCTCGCGCGACTGGTTGCCGCGCAACCGATCGAAGTTCGTTTAGACCAGGCGGCGCCGTTGGGTTTTCGTATCACTGCCGGCGGCCACGAGCTTGACGAGGCGGCGCTGCAGAGCAAAGAGGTCACCGCCATAGTTTCGGCGGTCGCGGCGCACCCCGAGGTTCGTTCGGCGATGGTGCAGGCGCAACGCCACATCGCGCAAGGTTCGCCGGTCGTCATGGCGGGGCGAGACATCGGGACCGTCGTGTTGCCCGGCGCACGCGTGAAGATTTACTTGACCGCGTCTCCGGAAGCCCGCATCGCGCGGCGGCGCAGGCAGCTCGAGGAATCGGGAGTTAACGTCGATGCGCGCAAGCTCGCAGCGGAGATTCAGGAGCGCGATCGCCTTGACGAAACGCGAGCGGTTTCCCCGCTCGCGCCGGCGCGCGATGCGCACGTCATCGATTCCAGCAATACCGACGCAGCGGGTGTGGTCGACGAAATCTACCGGCTAGCATCTACCGCGAGCCTGTCCTGAGCGGAGTCGAAGGATGAACCCCGCATTTTACGACCTTGCGAAGACGTTGGTGCGGGTCGCGGCGCGCGTGCTTTGGCGCGCGCGGGTCGTCGGAGCGCAGAACGTTCCAACCGCTGGGCCCCTGATCGTGGCCTGCAATCACGTTTCGTATCTCGACCCGCCGCTTATGGGCTGCCTCTGCCCGCGGCGCATCAGCTATATGGCCAAAAAGGAACTCTTCGAGGTTCCGGTACTGGGTGCCGTAATTACGGGTCTCGGCGCCTATGCCGTGGACCGCAAGGGGAGCGCGACCTCCGCGATCAGGCGCTCGCTGCAGGTTTTGGAGGCCGGCGGAGCCGTCGGGATCTTCCCCGAGGGCACCCGTAATCTCACCGGCGAGGTCCAGCCTCAGACTGGAGTCGCACTCCTAGCCTCGCTGGCGAAGGCTCCGGTCGTTCCGGCATGCATAATCGGCAGCGACCAGGCGCTGCGCCTGAAGCGAATTGACGTTGCTTTTGGGCCGCCGATCTCGTTGCAGGCCGGCCGGAAAGCAACCCGAGAGGATTTGGCGAAGTTTACCAGCCAGATTATGAACGCGATCGAACTGCTGGCGGGGAGTATTGGTGGAAATACGTAAGGCGTCGGTTCAAGGATTCTGCTTTGGCGTTGCCATTACCGTAAAGAAAGCGGAAGAGGCGATCGCCTCCCGCGGCGACGTGACGACGCTGGGGCACGTCGTGCATAACCCCCAGATGGTGGAATCGCTTTCGGCGCGCGGCTTGAAGAATGCCACGACGGTCGACGACGTCGACTCGGGCGCGCTCTTCGTTCGCGCCCACGGGTTGCCGGTCGACGTTTTCGAGAAGGCCAAAGAGAAGAAGTTGGAGATTATCGACGCCACCTGTCCGATGGTCACCAAGATTCACGTGCAGGCCAAGAAGCTCAAAGGCGACGGCTATAAGATTGTGGTGATCGGCGATCCCAATCATCCCGAAGTCAAGGGAACGCTGAGTCACGTGCCCGGCGCGTGGTGCATCCAAAGCCCCGCGGACGTGGAGAAGCTCCCCCGCTCAAGTAAAGTCGGCGTCGTCGTTCAGTCGACGTGGTCGGGCGAAGGGTTCACCGAGATCGTTCGCGAGCTGTCGGCGAAGTATTACGAAGTGCGCGCCGTCAACACGATCTGCACCGATACGCACAATCGGCAGAACGAGGCGCTCCGGCTGGCAAAGGACGTCGAAGTGATGATCGTCGTTGGCGGAAAGACGTCGGCCAACACCAAGCATCTCGCCGACCTCTCCGAATCGCATGGCGCGCGAGCCTATCATATCGAAGGACCTGACGAGTTGCGTCCGCAGTGGTTCGAAAACGTGCACGTGGCCGGCCTAATGTCGGGCGCCTCGACGCCCGGCTGGCTCGTGGACGATGTCGAGGCTCGGATGGAGGAGCTCGCAGCCTCTGCGTAGTCCGGCCGACCTTGCCGAGCGCTTTGAAAGCGCCCTCGAAGAGCGGATTACCGGATATCGGGGATCGGAAGAGATCTCCGATATGCTTTTGCGCCACTTCGGTTATGGCGGATACGGGCCGGCGCGCCGCGGCAAACGCCTGCGTCCGCAAATGGTCATGCGGGTTGCAACCGGTGAGGGCGCGCCCCTCGAGCACGCGCTCGACGCGGCGGTAGCCGTCGAAATCTTTCACAACTATTCCCTCGTTCACGACGATATCGAAGATCGTGACGAACTCCGCCACGGGCGGCCGACGCTGTGGAGCCAGTATGGGGTCGCCGCCGCCATCAACGCGGGCGATGCGATGTGCGCGCTCAGCTTTCTGAGTTTGGAGCATGCGGCTGCGTACCTCGATGCGGCTAGAGTCTTACAAATGATCGCGCTCTTGCACGAAGC
>JABCZE010000018.1 GCA_013289785.1 Vulcanimicrobiota bacterium
AACATTCCGCTTCAGCTCGGCCTTGGGCTCGGGCTCTTCGCCCTTGGCGGCTGGTCGTGGGTGATTTGGGGCATCTTCGTGCGCCTCGCGGTCAGCTATCACACGACTTGGCTCGTCAACAGCGCGGCGCATATGCTCGGGTACCGGACCTATCAGACACCGGACCAATCCACCAACTGCTGGTGGGTGGCGCTCATCAGTTGGGGCGAGGGCTGGCACAACAACCATCACGCCTTCCCATTCTCGGCGCGCCACGGGCTGCGCTGGTTCGAACTCGACCTCACCTGGTGGCACGTTCGGGTTCTCGCGTTCCTCCGGTTAGCCGACCGAGTCAAAGTGCCGACGAAGGCCATGCAGCAGCGCTTGCGCGAGATCGCGCGCAGCAGCTCGCGCAGCCCGCAATCGTACGTGACCTAAAAAGCATCGTTTGGGCGGGCTCTGCCCGAACGCATGCGGCATGTACATACCGCCGGATTTTGAGGTGGCCGATCGCGCGTGGGTCCTGGATCTGATCGATCGGTTCCCATTTGGATTGCTCGTAACCAGCGACGAGCGGTTATCACATCTTCCGATGATCGCGCAAGTCCGCAACGACGAGCTTTGGGTGCTGGGCCACGTTGCTCGCGCGAACGCGCACGCTCTGTCGATTGCGAACCAAAGCCGGGCGACGATCGTTTTTACGGGCGCGCACGCCTACGTCTCCGCGAGTTGGTACGAGAAGCCGTACGTAACGGTACCGACGTGGAACTATTCGGCCGCGCACCTCTGCGGGATCTTACGAGAAGCAAATGCTTGGGACGTGGTCGTGCGCCTTACCGCGAAGTTCGAGCATGGGGCCGATGCGTGGGATCCTCAACGCCTGGAACCGAGCTTTCGTGAAGATCAGCTTCGCGGGATCGTTGCTTTCGAGATGCGCGCGCAAGCAATCTTCGCCAAAGCAAAACTCAGTCAGAACCGCAGCCCCGCCGACCGGATGCGGGTGATCGCAAGGCTGTCGCAATCGCCGGACCAGGTTGCAGCGCAGTGCGCGCAAGACATGCAGCGAGCGCTGCGCCGATGAGGGCGAGGTCGCTCGCGCAGGTTCTGCTCGGCCTATTCTTTATCGCGGCCGGCGCCAATCACTTCGTCCACCCGGATTTTTATCGCCGGATCGTGCCGGGTTATCTGCCGGATCACGCGTTGCTCGTTGCGATCAGCGGAGTCTGCGAGTGCCTCGGCGGAATCGGCGTGTTGATTCCCAAGACCCGAAGCGTCGCAGGCATTGGGCTCATCGCCCTCTTGATCGCCGTCTTTCCGGCTAACGTTCAGATGGCCCAACATCCCGGGCTGTATCGAGATATCGGGAGCCCAGCGGCGTTTCTCATCCGGCTTCCCCTACAAATCGTCCTCATTTTCTTGGTTTGGTGGGCGTGTCGCCCTGCGCCGCCAAACTCCCAGCCTCGGTTGGGCCGCCTTTAAGAATCCATTCGAAGCCGACGGCGATCATGGCGCCCGCAATCGGACCCACGATATAGATCCAGTCGGTATGAAGGTCCCCGCGAATGAAGTCGGGCGCGAACGATCGCACGGGATTCATCGAGGCGCCGGTGATCGGTGCGGCCCACAGGCCGGCGAGCGCAATGTAACCGCCGACCGCGATCGCTCCATTGGTGCCGACGTTTCGCGCACCCGACGCGGTTCCGAGAATCACGTTGACCAAACCCGCGGTTAACAGTACTTCCAAAATCAACGCTTTGAGATCGCTGATACCGGGACCAGGTACCGTGGCTCCGAGCAGGCCGATGTTGCCGAACATCACCCGAAGAAAACACGCTGCCGCCAGGCCGCCGGCAATCTGCGCCACGATGTATCCGGGAACTCGGCTCCACGGAAAGTTGCGCCTCACGGCAAAGGCCAACGTAACCGCCGGATTTAAGTGCGCGCCGCCGACGGCGCCCATGAAGTAGATGACGGCCATCACCATCAAGCCCGGCGCGACGACCTTCGCGCTCTGCGATATCTCGCCGCTCTGCGCGGCTACGACTCCGGCGCCGGCGGCGACGACGACGAGGAGAAACGTGCCCCACGCTTCGGAGAAAACGCGGCGCCATTCGTGGGCGGGCGACCGGAAGTCGGCGGCAGCCTCCTGCGCGTCCTTCAGTCGCTGCAGCGGCCCAGTGCTCAAACGATCTTGCACGGGATGTCGGCGTCCTCATCGAACGTATAGACCGCGCAGAGCCGGTGATAGCCGTCGGCAATAACAACCCTCGCAGTGATTTTCTCGCGGTAGAGCAGGAGGGGCGAAATTTGCAGGCCGGCAAGGATGTCCGCCCGCACTTTTTCGACGTGGTAGTTGCCAACGCCGAGCAACGGCAGCCGAGACGCTCTAAAAATGTCTTTCGATTTAAAGGCCGTCATCTCGGCTTGTTTCAGGGCGGCGACGATCTTGTCAACCAGGCTGGGCTTCATCGTTAGGCTCAAGTACGATTGCGCCGCGGGATAATCGTGTTTCTGAGGTCCGTCGAACCATTTGATCGGGGTCGTCGCCATCACTGGAGCGGGGCTCGTAGCGGTACCCGGACCGGGGGTCGTGCTCATGACCCTCCTTTCAGCTCTCGCATGCGATAACGGTCTCGATCACGCGCTTGGATTCGTTGGGGTCCCTGACTTGAATGCAGACGGCTCCGGTCTCCCGCACCGGAGCATCGTTTCCACCGGGAAACAGCGCGTCGCCCACATACAGCATGTCGTCGATGGGAATGCCAAGGATGTCGCGCAGCTTCCGAATTCCGTAGGCCTTATCGATGCCGGGCAACGTGATGTCGATCGACGTCGTCCCGCCCAGTCGCACCGAAAAGTCGGGCAGGTCGCGATCGAGCGCCGCTTTGATCTTCATGCGCTTGGAGAAGTCCGGGTCCCAGGTTTTCTTGGCATCGAGCGGCGCCTGCTGGCCCAACGCGGAGTAGGTGATCTGGCTCTCGCGATCCTCGATCGTCGGTCCCCACGTCTTCGTCGCTGCAAAACCCGATGCAGCGACCTCCTTGTCGAGCGCGGCGACGATCCGCGCTTTTTGCTCGGGGTTGAGGTCCTCCGAATAGAGCTTGTTCCAGCCGCCGCCGTCGTAGCGATAGAATCGCGTCCCGCACGTCGGCAGCAACGACAACTTCGTTAAGTCAGCGCCTTGCGGGAGATTTGCGAGGAGCTGCGTTTCGAACTGCGGCCAGTCGCCACCGGAGATGACCGACACCTGCACGTGCGGCACGCCGAGCAGCCCAGCAAGGAGCCCTCGCATCTCGTCATCGATCGCCGCTTTGCTTTCGGCTAAGGTACCGTCGAGGTCAAAGACGATCAGCGTTTTCATTTTGAGAGTAGTTCCACAACAACCACTTAGACGTTTAGCTCCTTGTCGAGAATGAAGACGGAAACCGTGTCCATAACCAGACCGTCGGATTCCATCGCCGCTTTGGTTTCCGGCGAGTCGAGCGACTTCATTGCGGTAGCTAAATCGTTCACCTCAAAACATGCGACCACATCGTTGTCTTCGCTCATTCCGTAGCTGACGGGTTTGGTGATGCCGTAGGTATTTCTGAACATCTCGCCGTGGGTTTTAAAGCCCGCTTCCCACTTGGCTCGGTCTTTGCACTTTGCGACGACGACGATTCTCGCCATAATCTTCTCCCTTAATTTATCAGTTAGTAAGTTTCCGGTCGTTCCCTTGCGCGTTCTCGCTGGCCTCTAGGAGCGGTCCGCGCTGGGGTGGATGCCGGGCCGAAAACCCGCGGCAAGAATGGCGACGATCGAGCGAGGCGTCAGCACTTCGACCTCCATTCGCGCCGGTCGCGGCCTCCGCGTCGTGTAGCCGGCGCCGGACCACGCCAGCAGTTCGTCGCCCAATACTAGCCACGCGTCCCCATCGAGCGCAACGTACGTTCCGTCCGGCAGTGCGCCGGCGTCGCTGCGAAAAATGCGCTTCGTCTTGCCGGCCAGCCGCTCGCGATGGAGCTGCATATCCATCGCATCGGCGCCCGCGGGGCCGCCGAAGCAGCCTTCCCACAATGAGCGAAAGCGCTGATAGTCCGCGTAGCGGCACTCGCGGCAGGGCCGATGGCCCGCACTCAATGCGGTGGCTTCGTCGAGGAAGAACAACTCGGTGTAGCGCCTGGGCGCCATGATCGTGCGCCGCCGCCCGCGGAACTCGATGCGGCACGCGATCCAGCGCCGAACTTGTGACGAGCGAACGATCCGGCGGCCGTCGTCGTGCAGCACGCCCCGGTTGCCCATCACCAGGCCGCGGCCTTCCAGCGCGACGATCTCCCCAAACGGCGTCACGCGGTTCTGTAGCGGCATCGCTACGGGGCGCTCATCCGGACCGGCTCGGCGGGCGTTCTACAAAGCATGAAGTTGATGTTATTGCTGGCTTTAGGTTCGGCCTGGATAAACGGTCACGCCACTGCTGCAGATTTGCGTGGCAAGGTCGTCGTGCTCGACGTTTTCACCGTTGACTGTTACAACTGCCAAAACGTCGTGCCGGCACTGCGAGCGCTCTATTCTGAGGATCGCGCGCGCGGACTACGCGTGATCGGCATCCACGCTCCCGAAACGCCGGCCGAACGGTCGCGTCCGTACGTTGAGCAGAGCCTCGCGCGCCAAGGTATCGTTTGGCCGGTGGTGATCGATAACGATTTCGCGTTGTGGCATGCGTATGGCGTGCAAGCGTGGCCAACCCAGCTCATCTTCGACCGGCACGGCGAACTGCGCAAGGTGATCGTCGGCGATTCGCAAGATCGCGAGGTTCGCGCGGAGGTCGAATCGCTGCTTAACTCCTAAGGCGGTCCAACCGCTTCTCTCGGCGTGTCAAAGGGCATCGACCGCCAAAACGGGTAAGACGTTTGAATGCGCAGATGTGTCGTACTTTCCTTGCCGCGCTTCGCCGCCGTTTTGGCCGCGCTGCCGTTCTTCGCCGTGGCTTGCTCCAGCGGTGCCACGGTTCCCGGGACCGCCGCAATGCAAAGCAGCGGGCTCTCGCCTGCAGCAAAAACGTGCAAAGCCGGCAAGCTGTACGTTTCCAGTTACAAACTCAACTACGTCGCCGTCTACTGCACGAAAGGCCACAACCAGCCGCCGATCGGAAAGATCACGGAGGGCATTAGTGGACCCGAAGGTGCGAACGTCGATAACAAAGGCAACCTCTACGTCACGAACACTACGGCGAACACCGTGACGGAGTATGCACCCGGAAGCGTGAAGCCAAGCTTCACGTACTCGAGCGGCCTGGGCGATCCCGCGGGCGTCGCGACCGATAAGCAGCGCAACGTTTATATAACCAGCCTGAGGCCGGCTTCGCTGAAGGTCTTTCCGCAAGGTTCGAACACGCCGTCGTTGACGATTAGCGATCTGCCGTATCCCATCGACGTCGCACTCGATGCTTCCGGCGACGTCTTCGTCACCACCTACACCGCAGGTTATAAGAGCGGCGAAATCATCGAGTACTCCGCAGGAAGCACGAACGGAACGAACCTGGGCATCGTCACCCACGAACCCGGCGGCATCGCGCTCGACAAGGCCGCAGACATCGTCACCGCCGACCAGGGTCTGCCCGGCGTCTTGGTCTTTCCTCAGGGAAAGACCAAGTCGAAAAAGATCTTCGCGCAAAATGCGATCGATCCGGACCCAGTGCGTTTCGAGAAGGACGAGCGTCGAGTCTACGTGGGAGACGCCATCGGAAACGCCGTTTATGTGTACGACTATCCTAGCGGCACTTTGGTAGATACCATCACCGATGGCATCGACGGGCCAAACGGTATCGCGCTCGATCCGGCCCCGCCGCTCTAACGCTACGAAGGAGAACAAGTGATGAAAAAAGTTTTGTGGATTGCGTCGCTCGCCTTGTGTGCGGGCTGCGCCGGCGGGCAAGCAACGCCGGCAGCAAGCGGCGCCGGAACTATGGAGCAAGCGGCGCGAGTCCATGCGCTGCTGGGCGCGCCGCAGCCTGCCCATCGGGCCGGCGGCTGGCTCTCGCCAACGGCAAAGAAAACCAAGCATCTCATCTACGTTTCCGATTTTATCGGCAATGCAATCGAGATTTACCCCGTTGCCGGGTCGGGCCAGAGCCCCATCGGAGAGATCACCGACGGCATCAGCGGTCCGGAGGGAATCTGCCTCGACGATCGCGGTGACCTCTTCGTAACGAACGTAACGAACCAAACCGTAACGATGTATCCGCACGGCAGCACGACCTACAAGCTGCAATACACCGGCTTCGCTTACCCAACGGCGGTGGCCGCGGGCAAAAACGGTTGGGTTTACGTCTCGGACTTAGTCGGTAAAAAGGTCGTCGAATTTCCGAAAAACTCGACGCGCTCGAAGGTGACGATCGACATCACGTATCCGCAAGGCGTCGCACTCGATTCGAAAAACAATTTATACGTCGAGTATAATACCGGCGCTAACGGCGGAGGCCCGGGCGACGTCGACGAGTTTGCACCCAAGTCGACCAAGGGCGACGATCTCGGACTTCCCATCGTTTGGGGCGCCGGCGACGCCATCGACGGAAAGAGCGACGTCGTCGTGGCCGACCAGGGTTCGGGCAGCAATGCAGCGGTCTATGTTTTCCCGCCGGGTTCGACTAAGCCGTCCGAGACGATCACGCAAGGAATGGAGGACCCGTTCCGGATCGCGTTCGACAAGAAGTTTAAGCACCTTTACGTTGCAGACCCCGAGGTCAACGCGCTGCTCGTTTACGATTATTCGTCGGGCACGCTCGTCAACACGATTACCAGCGGGCTGAAATCGGTTTATGGAGTAGCGGTTTCTCCTTGAGCCGATAGGATCAAGTTGGCATAGGTGCGGCTGGAGTCCGTCGGCTTTCGGGTGAGTGCGGGGTCGGTGTCGAGGTCGATGTGATACAGCCCGAAGTCGCTGCCGTCGTCGAAGGGCAGACCCCATTCGCGGTTCGAGGTAATGCTCCAGCAGAGGTATGCTTCGACCGGAACGCCCCGCGCGACGGCTTTGCGGACCTCTGCAACGTGCTCCGATAGATAGTCGGGACGACCGACGCCGGCGGCTTTGACGACGCAGCCGTTCTCGACGACGACGATGGGCTTGCCTGGAAAAGCTCGAGCGGCTTCCAGGAGTGTCGTCTTGAGCGCGTCCGGCCAAACCGGCGCGGCGGCGTATTGAAAATCCGCGGCAGCGCTGAGGCGATGCAGATCCCGCGGCCAAAACGACGGCACGCCCCAGTAGTAGTCGAGGCCAACGTAGTCGAGCGTACCGACGCATTCGCGCGGGCAGAGAAACTCGGGCAGCTTGCCGGCCATGCCGAGATTCCACCAGTTCGTGCCGAGCAGCGTCGAGAAGATTGCAAGGCTCTTGCGGAACGCAAAGAGCGAGTGCAAAAGCGACGATCGCGTGGCACTCAGACGCTGTTCGCCCGCCATAGGCACGAACTCCACGCATTCGGGGTCACCGAAGATGAGCTGCGCCACCCGACGCGCGATCTCCGGTTCGAGCCCGGTGTAGCGTCCCTTGTTGCTCACGGCGCACAAGCCCGCAACGCCCGGATGGATGCCGACGCGCAACTTGCCGCGCCGCCGGATGCGTCCGATCGAGCGGTCCATCTCCGGGACGGCGCGCGTTGAATCTTTCTTGGCTTCTTCTTCGCGCCCGATATGCGCGATCGTTTTGCGGTTGAACGCGTTGGGCATCTCGGTGTGTTCGCGGCGCAAGTCGCGGATGGCCCGATCGACCACGTTAAGCAACGTCCGGCTACCCAGTCCCATCGCGACGGCAAAGTACTGTTCGGGTCCCGGAAGCCGCGTGATTCCAAGCGCGTCGCCCACATACTGTCGCAGCACAACGTCGTCGTCGAAGAGCGCGTCGACGTCGCCCGCTTTCAACGCCGCAACGGCGGCGGCCATCGAGGGAAGATAGCTTATCGTCGCCGCCGGAAACCAGCCGCCGGCGATGCTGGCGGGAAGCGTATCGGCTACGACCGCTACGCGGCCGCGCCACTCTTGCGCCGGTTCGGGCAGCTCGAACCCGCTTGCGTGCAGGGTGGCGACGTGCGCGGCATAGTAGGGTTCCGAAAAGAAGGCGTGCTGCCGGCGCTGCGCGGTCATCGTAATCTGCGCGATCGAGCAATCGACGCGTCCGCCTTCGACGATCGCCGACTGCGCGATCCGCGCCGCCTGACGCTTCGCGGCCTCCGGTGACTTTAGGTGCGTCGCGGTACGATCGATCCAGCGCTGCAGCCATTGCGGGAGGCCCAGGACGAGCGGGTTCGTGCCGACGCGTGCGCTCGGCCGGATGCCCCGAATCGTTTCGCGCGCCTTGGCGTGCGCGCGAAAGAGATTTGGGATCAGCGTGAGGACGTCGTCCATTTGCGCGTCCCCGCTCTCGTACGGCGGCTGGCCCGGCGGCATCGCGTAGGCGGCCATCCAAAAGCCTTTGATCCAACCGTAGACAAGCTGATTCGGTTCGTTGAGCGTGACGTAGTCGTCGATCAGATCGCCCAGGCGATGTGCGACCTCTTGCGCGAAGCGGGCAACGCGATCCGGAAAGCCTTTGTCGAGCAATCCCGCGCCGGCGCCCGCGGCTTGAACGTGCAGCGGCCAGGTGTTATGCACCAACGTGACGGTCGCCGACATTCCCGCATCGCGAAGCGTTTGCAAGACGTCGCGATAGTGGGCGAAGGCTTCCGCGTTCCAAACCCCGGGCTCGGGCTCGAGCCGCGCCCATGAAAGCGAGAGGCGAAAGACGCTGCACCCCAGGCCGCGCGCAAGCTCGATGTCTTCTCGGTAGCGGTTCCAAAAATCGGTGGCCTTGCCGCGCGGAACGATCCCACGCACGCGCTCCCACACGTCGCGAATGTCGTCGTGGCCATCGTAGGCCTCACATTGATGGTCTGCGGTGGCAACACCGAATTTGAGTTTTTGCGGCACGTGTTGTTCTAGGCGTCTAGCGATCAGGGCGTCGACTTCTCACGAACCGCTTCGGGCGGGAAGTACGTCCAAACCGACTTGGCAAACTCGTTAGCGAAGTACCCGTACTGCGAATAGAACCTAAATGACGCCGCGAGGCACAGTAGGGCGATCGCAAGCAACGCCGGAGCAAAGGAAGTTGGTACTGCCGCCTGCGTCCCCATAGAGTATCCGGAGAGCGCGAGCAGCAGCGCAAGGATCGCCAAGGCTGTCAAACGCGCCCGCTTCGGCACCACCGCAAGAATCGGCACGCGCTTCTGCAGCGCTGCTAGCCAGGGCATACGCTGCCGCAGGACCGCGAGCATGGGCATCCCGCTGCCACCGGCCGCATAGACAATCGTGGCGAACAGTAACAATGCGACGCCGAACTGCGCGACGGTCCCCGCTGGAGAAAGAACCCAATACGCGGCAATGCTCCAACCAAGCATATAAAAGAACCCCAGCGCGAACACGATCGTCAGCGCACTCATCATCGCATAAAGGCCTTGGAACTGCTCGGGATATGCCGTAACCTTGTTCACGATAGGCCGACACAGATAAAAGGCAGCCTGGCGGATCTCTCCGATTTCTTTGTCGGCTTCTTTATCCAGGTGAAGATCCAAGGAGAACTGAGCCCACACCAGGCGGGCGAGCCGTTTTTTGAGATCGCGACTCAGCTTATGGTCCGACGGATTCAGTAATACGATCGAGGGATATTCAGGCTTGCCGTCCTGGGCGCGCGCAGTCTTGGCAGAAATCAAATCTCCCGCCGTAGCCGCGACGAAATGGCCGACGATATATCCGACGACGACGGCGGCAGCTGCCGCGGCGAGCGAGGCTTTCATCAAGCCTGGATTTATCATCGCGAAGGGAAGCCACAAAAGCGTAAGAAGCGCGAGGCCAGGGATTAGGTAGCCGTAGATGTCGTAAAAATTGAAGCGCTCGCTCACGAGGCAATAAATTTCGCGCCTGAGGCGAGTCCCCGATCCTTCGAACGTATCTGATCGACGATCTCGCTAAGAATGACCTCGGGCTCATATTGCGAATTGGCCGGTATAACTACTGCGGCGACCCGCTGATGCCCTCCGCCCTTCACGCCAGCGAAAGTCTCGCCGAGCCTTTCAAAGATTTTGCCCAGCTCCACGCTCTCAAAGTCGCGCCACGGATTGCGCATGGCAAGAATGCTCGCGTCCTTGGCGGAGCGGGTCAGGGCTACCGAATAGCGAGCGTCGGGGTAGAACTCGTACGGGCTGTATCGGTTAACGATCGTTCCCGGCATTTCGTCGACCTCAAGCACGACTATATCCCCGTTTCGCAACGCCATTCTCTTGTTTTTCCTGATGAAATCAAGCCCATTCTGCGTGCGTTCCCAAACGTCGCGTTCGCGGGTGGCAACCTCCGGCAGAGCGGCGACCTGCGCCAGCGTCTCGGCGTGCAGGTGGCGAAGCAAGAACTCGCAGTAGCCGTCGTCTCGGCTCGCGCTCAGGCTGCGCGCGATCTTCAGGCCCGGCTGCGAACCAAACAGAGCCTCCTTAACTGAATCGTACCTCGCAGAGTCGGTGCGGTCGGCCCAGTAAGCCATCTCTGCGTAACGACCAGGATCGGAAGAGGCAGAGCACAAGTGTTCCCAAAGGAGTTTGGCACATGACGTGGCTTTGGAATCATAGAGCAACCAGCGTTCATGCTTGTGCCGTTCGTAGTCAAGGCGAGTTCCCTCGTTGAGAAACGTCGTGGCGTGGTGGTCCGCCCAAAAGAAAGCGTCTGGGTGGTAGAGGAAATCGACCACGACCGACTGCGGAGGCAGCGCGGTCGTCAGCCACTTCGCCCGCTGATCGGAGCCATAGTTGACGGGGCATATAGCGCCCGGGCGCCATCCCTGCGAGCTCTCAAGAAAATCCCACGCAATCGCGGCCGAAACGAGTCCGTCAAAGCACGGATAGTGCAGGTATACCGAGCACTCACTCGATGGCATCACGACAGCAGGCCCTCCTATCACGCTCTTCCGCCCAACCTCACTAGTGCCCCTTTACTCTGCCGGCACGGCGCTGCTTGAAAGCGATTGACTGCCCGGCACCATTGAACGAAACCTTCTAAACCGTTCGAGCGTCGGCGACGACGCCACCCGCTGGCGTCGAGCTTACTGGATGCGCTGAGGGCGTCCCCATCCGCGGGAGCGAATGCGGCGGCATGCGATTTGCGAACAAGACCTGCATCGTGACCGGCGGTGGCTCGGGCATCGGGAAAGCCACCTGCCTGCAGATGGCCGCCGAAGGCGGGCGTGTTGTGGTGGCCGACCTCGACCTCGGATCGGCCCAGGCGACCGCCGGCGCCATCGCTGCGGCGGGCGGAACGGCGATTGCCGTGCAAGCCGACGTGGGCAACTCGTCCGCGGTGCAAGCCGTTGTCGCCGAGGCAGTCGCCAAATACGGAGCGATCGACGTCGTCGTCAACGACGCGGCGCTGATGAAGTTCGGGCCGATCGCGGACATTGCCGAAGCAGATTTCTTTGCCACCCTCACCGTTAATCTCGGTTCCGTCTTCTTCTTTTCGAAGTATGGCGTGGCGCACATGGGGCCCGGCTCGGCGTTCGTCAACGTCAGCTCGGTGCATGCCTACGCGACGTCGCCCAACGTCGTGGCGTATGCGTCTTCGAAAGGCGCGATCGAAGCCTTCACGCGCGGCTTCGCGTTGGAAATGCAACCGCGCAACATTCGCGTCAATGCCGTCGCGCCCGGTTCGGTCGATACGCCGATGCTTTGGAACAACCCCAACGTCAAGAGCGGCGTCGAGAAGCTGGAGGGCCCGATCGGAAAGCCGGAGGATCTGTCCTCCGCGATCTGCTTTCTGGCTTCGGACGACGCGCGCTTCATCACCGGCGCCACGCTGCTGGTCGACGGCGGCCGTCTCGCGAAACTACCGTAAGACCTTCACGAGGAGTTATTTTAATGAAGTTGTTCGGCATACTCGGGCTTCTGGTCATCTTTGCCGGCATCGCCGTAATCGCGCGCGCTCAGAACGCGCCCGCGAGCGGCGAGAGCGCGACGGAAACCGATCCGTTTCTGTGGCTCGAAGACGTGCACGGCGCGCGCGCGATCGCGTGGGTGAAAGCCGAGAATGCCAAGACGCTTGCGGTGTTACAAACGGACCCCCGTTTCGCAGCCCTGCACG
>JABCZE010000019.1 GCA_013289785.1 Vulcanimicrobiota bacterium
AAATTTGATCGATAGCGACCGCTTCGACGCGCTGGTGGCGTTGGGTGCCGTCATTCGCGGCGAGACGCCGCACTTCGACTTTGTCGCCGGCCAATGTGCCCGCGGCATCATGGACGTCCAACTCGTTACTGGCGTTCCGATCGGCTTCGGCGTACTCACGACCGACACGCTGTTGCAAGCCGAAGAACGCGCCGACCCCAAGGACGGCGACAAGGGATATGGGGCCGGCTTGGCCGCGGCCTCGTTGCTAACCCTGACGGTCGGCGGCCCGCGCGCCGGCTTCCGGTGAACGAATTCATCCCCGTCGCGTGGGACGGTGACGCCGTACGCTATCTCGACCAACGCTTGCTGCCCCACGAAGTACGCTACGAGCGCGCGCAAACGGTCGCCGATATCGAAGGCGCGATCAAAAGCCTCGCCATCCGCGGCGCGCCCTGCATCGGCGTCTTTGCGGCATACGGTGTAGCACTGCTTCGCCGGACGATCTCCGATGACGGGCGCTTTCTCGAAGAAGCGAGCCGCGTGCGCGCTGCCCGGCCGACGGCCGTGAACCTCGCGTGGGCCGTCGACCGCGTTCTCGCGGCCGGCGATGCGCTCGAAGAAGCCAAACTGATCCATGAAGAGCAGGTTGCTATCGACGAGGCAATTGCGCAGAACGGCTTCGAGCTGATTCCCAAGAACGCGCGGATCGTGACGATCTGCAACACGGGACCGCTCGCAACCGCCGGCGGTGGCACCGCGCTCGGCGTCATCATCGCCGCGCAGCGAGGCGCCAAGAAACCGCACGTTTTTGCCTGTGAAACGCGGCCGCTTTTGCAGGGCGCTCGCCTGAACTATCTCGAGTTGCAGCAGGCCGGTGTGGACGCGTTCCTTATGGCCGACTCCGCGGCCGCCATCGCAATGCAGCGTAAGGGCATCGACCTGGTGATCGTCGGCGCCGACCGCATCGCGAGCAACGGCGATACCGCCAACAAGATCGGCACCTATGCGCTTGCGATCCTGGCGGCACATCACGGAATTCCGTTTTACATCGCTGCACCGCGGTCGACGTTCGACTTCGCGATTCGCCGCGGAGATGAAATCCCAATCGAAGAGCGCAACGCCGAGGAGGTCAGCTCGTTTGCCGGCCGGCGCGTCGCTCCCGAAGGCGCAGCCGTCTATAATCCGGCGTTCGACGTAACGCCGGGGCATCTGATCGCGGCATTTGTGACCGAATGCGGCATCGTCCGTTCGCCGTACGTCGAGTCGATCCCCGACCTCGAGCTTCGCCCGCGCGTGCGGGTAGCAACTCCGGCGACACATTGAAATTCTACGACTTCCTCGATAAGCAGCCGGCGATCGGCAAGCTTGTGATCGTCGAGGGGACGGAGCGCGCGCTGGCGGAGCGCGCCATGGACGTTCTACTCGACCGGCTACTGCCCGACGAGGTGCGCGACCTCAATCTCTCGCGATTCTCGCCTGAAGATCTTGGCGATCTGGGGCGCCTTCGCGAAGCGGTACAGGCAATGCCGTTTCTCGCCGACCGCCGCGTCGTCGTCGTCAGCGAGGCGCAAACGTTGCGCGCCGACCCGCGACGCGCGCTGCTCGCGCTGCTGCAAGAGGTGCCTGAAGGCAATACGCTGGTCGTTAGCGACTTGCTCTCGCCACGCAGCGCTCGCCCGCAATCCCTGGGTAGCTTGGCCGGACGCGCGGCCTTACGCATCGATACGACCGCCGACGAGCAGACGCGCGCACGTTTTGTTACCGAGACGCTCGAACGCTTGCAGGCGACCGCCGAGCCACGCGCGGTCGCCGAGCTGGCGCGCAGCGACGCCGATTTAACGACCGTCCGTAACGACCTCGAAAAGCTCGCGCTGGCGGGGAAGAAGATTACGCTGGCCGATCTAGAGCACGAAACGCTGACGATCGGAGATCCAAAGGCCTACAAGTTTGCCAGCGCACTGGTGGAAGGCAACGTTGCCACGGCGTTGCAGATTGCGCACGAGCTTTTTGCGGAGAACCGCGGCGCGGCAGTTGCGCTCTTTTCGGCGCTGGCAACCGAAAGCGGCTACCTGTGGGAGGCTGCGCGGCCGGGCGGCCAAATTCCCGAGCGCATGCGCTGGCGCGAACGCACCCTGCGCCCGCTGGGAAGACGCATCGGCGCTCGCCGCGCCCGCATCGCGTTTGAAGGGGCCCTTGCGGGAATTGAAGCCGTCGTAACGGGCCGGGCCGGCAACGATCCGGAGGACCACAAGACGCTCGTCGATCGTATCAGCGTCGGCCTCGCCGAATACCTGCGCCGCTAAGAACTCGATCGCCGCCGCTTGACGAAGCGGCGACGGTGCGGTATCCTCCCCGACTCATGGTTAGCGAGGTCAGCGCGCCGAGCATCTTTGCTTCGCGCGGTTTTCGGCGGTATTTTGCCGGTCAATCCCTGAGCTTCGTCGGGGACGGATTGCGCATGCTTTCGGTTCCGCTTTTAGCCTATCACCTCACGCATTCCGCGCTCTCGACCGGCACGGCTTTTATCTGCGAAGTGGCGCCGTTCTCGCTCTTTGCGCTGGTCGGCGGTTCGCTAGCCGACCGGCTCGACCGGCGCAAGCTGATGATCGGCTGCGATGCCGTTCGCTTTTTGGTGATGAGCTTTTTTGCCGTCGCGTACGCGATGCACGTGCTGACGCTGCCGATGATCTACGGCGGTTTGGTGATCATCTCAATCTGCGCGGCCGGCTTTCTGGGCGGACAGTCGTCGAGCATTCCATATCTCCTGGGCAGCAAGCAGTCGACCAAGGCGATTGCGATGCTTCTCGCGGCCGAAAACACGTCGAATCTAGTGACGCCTGCCATCGGCGGCGCGCTCTTCGCGACCCTCGGCCCGCTGCCTGCGCTCACCATCAACGCGCTCACGTACTTGGGCTCGCAGTTGTCGCTGGTCTCGATTCCGTCGCTGGGGCCCGAGAAGACGACGGGCCTACCGACGCTGCGCCATTTTCTGGACGACGTCGCGCTCGGGTACCGCGCGCTTTGGTCCGATCTCGGGATGCGTGCGCAAGCCTTCGTCGCCTTTTCGCTCAACATCTTCGGCTTCGGCTGCTATGCGATTCTGATTCCGTTCCTCAAGAAGGGCTTCGACGCCACGGATCAGCAGGTCGGTTTCTTTTTCGCGATCTCGGCACTGGGCGCGATCGCGGGAGCTTCGGTGGCGGCGCGCTACGCCGAACGCTGGCCTCTCGGGCGCTCACTTACGCGGGCCTATCTGATCGACGCGATACTCTTCATTCCCGTCGTGCTCGTCTCGAATATCTGGCTGGCCGCCTTCTTCTGGGCCAGCTCCAATGCACTGGCGAACTTCGAGATCGCGCAGATCATCGGTTTTCGCATGCGCGTTACGCCCGAGCACATGGTCGGGCGACTAATGGGCGCGGTTCGCCTGCTCGTCCTCGCCGGAATGGCGCCGAGCGTGACGTTCTTTGGCTGGGTTGCCGACCATCGCTCGCCGCACGCCGCGATGACGATCGCCTGCGTCGGCACCGCCGTCGTCGCCATTGCCGCATTTCTTACCCCGGCAATTCGCACCGAGTCGCGCTAGGCACGCAACGAGTTTGAGTCACGGCGCGATGCTAAAGACGGTCCCATTTCCATCCGTTCCGCCTCCCACCGTCGTCCCGTAGAGTCTTCCGCCGAGGACGGTTAAGGGCGTTTGGGGATACGCACCATCTGAGCCCCCCGTAAATCGGAAGAGCACGCGCTCCGTACCCGAAGCGTTTATCGAGAAGATCGTGCCGCAACCGTGGTAGAACTTGCAGCTAATCCCGCCACCTTCAGTTGTCGTGCCGTACAGCGTACCGTGATAGTCGACGAGCGTTCCGTTGGGGGCCTCGCCGTCGAGATCGCCTTTGAAGCTATAGACGATACTCTCGCTGCCCGACAATGTGACCTTGAACACGGCGCCCGCGTCGTTCGCGCCGCCCGTTGGCGTGGTTCCGTACAGCTCCCCGCGATCGAGGAGTAAGCCGCCGACTCCCGGCCTCTCGCCGTCCGGCTCTCCCGCGAAGTTGTACAATATGCGCTCCGAGCCGGACGTGCCGACGGCAAAGACGGTGCCGCAGCCTTCGCTGCACGAGCCGGTGCCTCCATAATTCGTAGTGCCATAAAGCGTTCCGTTCACGTCGACTACGGGTGCCTGGGGGTCCGCGCCGTCGGGCTGGTTGCCAAAGTCGTGGAGCACAGTTTGGTTGCCGGAAGCGTTCAGCGCATAGACCGTTCCGAAGCCCTTGCTTCCGCCGTCGAGCGCCGTCCCATAGAACGTGCCGCTTTTCGCGGTCACGGCAGCCCAAGGGCTGTTTCCGTCCGGCTCCTCAAGGCTGTAGAGAACGCTCTCCGCGCCAGCGCTCGTTACGGAAAAGACAGTACCGGCGTTACCGCTCCCGCCGCCTGAAGTCGTTCCATAGAGCACGCCATGTCGCGCGAGCAATTCGCCAAGTGGGTACTCACCGTCGGGCGTCTCCGCAAAACTGTAGAGCACGCTCTCCGTCCCGCCTTTCGAGAGCGAAAAGACCGTGCCGAAATCATTTGCGCCGCCGTAGAGAGTCGCGCCATACAACGTGTGACCGATGGCAATTACGCCGTTCTGCGGATTGGCGCCATCGGGGCGGTTCGCAAAGCTGTAGAGCGACTTGAAGCCGTGGTCCGCGACGGCGTGCGCTTCCGGTGGTAGTGCGCGCGGCGCCGCGATCGGTTGTGGTGACCCGCAGCCGGCGAACAGCGCGGCGGCGGCCACGCTAAAGCCGATGGACGTCCATTGCACGGCTCGATCCATTTTCATATGGTCCAACGCCAGGCATCCCAGGATTCGACGACCGGGTTGGGATCGAAGCCGTGGAAGTCGACGCTTATTGCTTCTTGCTGGCGCTGCCACCAGAAGAAGAGGATCGGGTTGTCACGCGCGAGGAGGTGCTCGATCTTCGAGTACGCCGCCCGACGCGTCGCGCGATCGTAATGGGATAGCGCGACGGCCTGCGCGGCGTCCATTTCCCGGCTGCAGTAGCGCGGGTCGTTATAACCGTGGGGCGGGAAGTTGTTGCAGGTAAGTTGGGACGAATTATCTGGGTCGATGCCGGCATACCACCCATAGGCCAGCATGTCGAACTTTCCGCCGTGCTGGATGCCGCCCATGGCTTGCGGTGCGTAGAGCAAGTCGAACGGATAGTACTTCACATCGACGGCGACCCCGATCCGCTTGAGCGCCGCCTGAATCAAAATGCTCTCCGACCGGTGCGTCGCGCTCGCATTATCGGTGACCAGCAGCAGCTCCAGCGGCTGCCCCTGCTTTCGGACCATTCCGTCGGGGCCGGCGACCCATCCGGCTTGTGCGAGCAGCTGCTTCGCGCTCGTCAGGTCGAACGGCACGGATCGCACGCTTGGATCGAAGGCCCACATCCAGTTCGGCAGATCTTCGGTCGCCGGAAGCGTCTGTCCGTGGGTGAGGGTGGTCGTGAAAGACGGTTTGTCGAGCGCCGCCGCGATTGCTTCACGCACGCGAGTATCGGCCAGCAGCGGATGCGACAGGTTGAACTCCACGCCCTCGAAGCCGTTGGCGTTGACCCACACGATGCGCCCATCGGGTAGGGAGTGTAGCGTCGGGTACGTTTGAATAGAGGGCTGGTAGAGATAGTCGATGGCGTGAGTACGCAGCAAGTTGGTGCCCGAGTCCTCGTTGGGGACGAAGAGTATTTCGACTCGCTTCAGTCCCGGGGTCCCGGCAAAGAACCGAGGATTGGCCTCGAGCAGAATGCGATCGGCGCGCCGCCATTCCACGAAGTTGAAGGGCCCGTCGCCGACGCTGGGCCGCGCGTTGAAGGGCACGCTATTCACGTTTGGGTAGCGCGCCAGAACGTGTGCGGGGAGAATTTCGTACGGCTGGTCGCTCTCGGCAAAAAAAGTGTTCACGAAGGGCGAAAAGCGCTGCTTCAAGTGCACCACGACCGTGTGTGCGTCCGGCGTGTCGATCGCCCGCACTTGGTCGTAGCCGTGGCGCGAGACCGCGTCGTTGTTCGGGTTCTCGATGGCCTGCCACGACCAGGCAACGTCGTGCGCCGTTACCGGGATGCCGTCGCTCCAAGTCGCGTTGCGCCGCAAATGATACGTGATCGTGAGACCGTCGGCGCTAATGCCGCCGTTGGCTTGCGACGGTACCACGGCGGCGAGCATGGGCACGGTATCGCCGCGCGCGTCGGCCGACAGCAGAGGCTCGAACATGAAGCGGTCGATGAAGATCTCGATCGTAGTACCGGCGAGCAAGGGATTGAGATTCTTCGGTTCTTCGGTGACGGCGACACGCAACACGCCGGCATGCGTCCAGGAATGGCGCGCGCCGGGCGTCGAGCCATTTTTCGTGCATCCCGCCAAACACGCTATGACGGCTGCCGATAGCACCGTGGCCGCTTTCATCGCGTTCACTTCTACGGTGACGAGGCCGCGGCTTCCCGTAAGGCGAAGCCCAATTCACGTCCATGGATCATCGAACGTACGCCTCGCCGTTCTCCTGGCGATATGGCCGCGCGGAACTTCGCTCGCTGTTTTCCGAGCAGCAGCGGCGGCGGCTCTGGCGCGCCGTGTGGGTCGCCCTGGCCGAAGCACAATTCGCGCAAGGCCTGGTCGCGCAGGCCGAGCTCGACGATCTGCGCGCGCACGCCGGCGACATCGACATCGAGGCGGCCTTGGCGATCGAGCGTGAGATCCACCACGACTTGATGGCCGAGATCCGCCTCTTTGCATCGCAGGCAACGCGCGGCGGCGGAAAGCTCCACCTCGGTGCGACGTCGATGGACGTCGAGGATACCGTCGAAACCTATCGGCTGCGGCTGGCGCTCGCGTATGTCGGTTCCAATCTGCGCGAGCTGCTTACAGCCTTCGCCGAGAAGATCCGCGCGAATGCGGATCTCGTCTGCATGGCCTACACGCATCTTCAGCCGGCCGAGCCGACGACGCTTGGCTATCGATTCGCAAGCTACGCTCAAGACTTGCTCGTCGACGACGAAAACTTACGGTTCGTCTTCAACAATCTCACGACGAAGGGGCTGCGCGGCGCCGTCGGCACGGCTGCGTCCTACGAACGCCTTCTGGGCGAGAACGGCCGCTCGGCGGAGCTCGAAGCTTACGTGCTCGAGCAGTTTGGGTTGACCGCTCGCGAGATCAGCACCCAGACCTATCCACGAAAGCTCGATTATCTGCTGCTCTCCGCGCTGGCTGGCCTGGGGGCATCGCTCTCGAAGTTTGCGGCCGACGTTCGCGTCCTGGCAAGTCCGGGCTTCGGCGAGCTGGGCGAGCCGTTCGCGAAATCGCAAGTCGGCAGCTCCGTCATGCCCTTCAAACAGAACCCAATTCTGAGCGAGCGGATCGACTCGCTGGCTCGATTGCTGCCCGGCTACGCCGACGTCACCTGGCAAAATGCCGCGACGAACTACCTCGAGCGAACGCTCGACGATAGCGCGAACCGCCGCATCGTCCTGCCCGAAGCGTTGCTCTGCGCCGACGAGTTGGTAACGCTCGCTCGCACGGTCATCGAAGGGCTGCGCGTCGAGGAGCGGCGCATCGCTCAAAACGTCCGCACGTATGCTCCCTTCTGCGGCACGCAGACGGTGATGATTGAAGCGGCGCGAGCCGGCGGAGACCGTCAGCTCTTGCACGAAACGCTGCGCGATGCATCGATGGAAGCGTGGGAAGCAGTTCGTCGCGGTGACGAGAATCCGCTTGCGGGCCTCTTGACGGAGCGTGCAGAGTTGACCGCACTCGTTGACCCGGCCGAGATACGGCGGTTGCTCGACCCAAGCGGTCACGTCGGTACCGCGCCGCAACGCGCGCGGCTCTTGGCCGACCGCATCGAAGTTTTGCCGCCCTTCCCCCGTCAAACCGAGGTGCGCCTGACGTGAACAAAGGCATAGAAATAACGCGCGGCAAGACGAAGGTACTCTACGAGAATCCCGGTCAGCCCCATCAACTCGTCGTCGCGCAGACCGATCAGATATCCTCGGGCGACGGCGCGCGCCGTAACGTGATTGCCGGCAAGGGGCGGCTGGCCGCGCAGACGACCGCGCGCGTCTTTCGCTTGCTCAATCTCTGCGGTCTGCCGACGCACTATCTCAACGGCGGCGAGGATGACGACAACAACGAAATGGTCGTCCGGCGCGCCAACATGATTCCCCTCGAAGTGGTGACCCGCGGCATTGCGGCCGGGTCGTTTGCCAAGCGCAACCCCGGGCTCGCGCGAGGAACGCTGCTCGTGCCGCACGTGATCGAGTTCTTCTTTAAAGACGACGCGGCGCACGACCCGATGATCACGCCCGACCAAATCGTTGCGCAAAACATCGCCGCACCGCAAGAGGTCGGCGCGATGACCGAACTAGCACGGCTTACGTTCGACATCCTGTCGCATGCGTGGCGCAAGCGCGACGTGATGTTGGTCGATCTCAAGATCGAGTTCGGGCGGCTCGCGGGTGGCGAGAACCAGGGTCAGCTCGTGATCGCCGATGTAATCGACAACGATTCGTGGCGAATCTGGCAGCAGGGCCGCGAGGAGCTGATGCTCGATAAGCAGCTCTACCGGAACCTCGAAACCGTCGACGAGCCGGCCTTGGAGATGGTCAAGCAGGCCTACGAGCGAGTCGCGGATTTCGTTGGCACGTTTCCGGTCATGCGGTCGGGGATGGTCGCGGTGATTGCCGATTCCGCCTCGCAGGTCGAGCGCGCCAACGAGATCGGCAAAGCGCTCGGTCAGCTTGGCGTCCCTTCGGTACGCCACGTGGCCAGTGCCGCGTCCACACCGGGTTTCGTGCTCCAGTTGATGGCGCAACTCGAAGCGAGCTTCGCGCGCCTCGTCGTGATTCCGGTCGGCGAAAACGAGTTGCTGCGTTCAATGCTCGAAGCGGCCTCGTCGGCGCCGGTGGTCGACGGTCGCGACGATATCGCTCGTGTGATGATGCAGTGCGCGAAGGTCTTTGGACTCGAAGACACCGTGCTTTTTGGCCGCACTCTGCTGATGCAGGCTAATGCGCGGTCGGCCGTGCTCCATGCCGATGCGTCGCTCCAGCAAGCTCCGCAGTTGTCGCAGAAGGCTGCGCTTGGTTAACCTCCGTGACGAGGAGCTGCAACGCATCGCCGAGCGGCTCGGCCGAGATCCATCGGTCGTGGAGCTGCACGCCTTCGATGCGGCGTGGAGCGAGCATTGCAGCTATAAGTCGAGCCGCCGCTTCCTAAAGACCCTTCCCACCAGCGGGGCGCGCGTGATCCTCGGGCCGGGCGAGGATGCTGGAATTCTCCATCTTGGCACGCACGACGGCGAGCGCTACGCGATCGTCGTCGCGCACGAGTCGCACAACCATCCATCTCAAGTCGTTCCCTTCGAAGGCGCGGCGACCGGAATCGGCGGGATCGTTCGCGACGTCCTCTGCATGGGTGCCGAGGTCGTTGCGGTGGCCGATCCGCTGCGTTTCGGCCGATGCGAAGACCTTGGATCGCATCAAAGCCACGTCGCGCGCGGGGTCGTGGACGGGATCGGCGCCTACGGAAATGCGATCGGCGTTCCCAATCTCGCCGGCGACGCCTACTTCGAGCGCGGCTTCAACGAGAACTGTTTGGTCAACGTCGTCGCGCTGGGAATCGTCAACGAGAAAGACGTCATCCACTCCTACGTACCCAAAGGAGCCGAAGGTTGGCAGATCGTGCTCGTCGGAAAGGCGACCGATCCCAGCGGTTTCGGCGGAGCGTCGTTTTCATCGGTCGCGCTGGATGCGCGCGACGCGGAGCTTAACAAAGGCGCCGTGCAAGTCCCCGATCCGTTCTTCAAAAACGTTTTGATGCGCGCGAGCTACCGTGTCTTTGCGCTCTTGCGGGAGCGCAAGATCGGTGCGGCCTTTAAAGATCTTGGCGCGGGCGGCATCGTTGGATGCTCCGCGGAGGTTACGGCGCACGGCGGATACGGCGCCCAGATCGATCTCGACAGCGTCAACGTTGCGGTCGAAGGGATGCCGCCCGAGGTGATCGCCGTCGGCGAGACGCAGGAACGGATGCTCTGGGTGGTTCCACCGGATTTCGTTGGCGAGCTGCTTCAGATCTATAACGAGGAGTTCGGGCTCCCGGACGTCGCCTACAACGCGCGCGCCACGGCGATCGGCGAAGTGACCGCGCAGCAGCAATACGTTCTGCGATATCGCGGCGCGGTCGTGATGGACGTCGAAAGCGAGTTTCTCACCGGATCGATTCACGACGAGCTGCCTTACACGGAAAAGATTTATCACGGCGCGGCCGCCCAAGAGCTTCCGGCGGTGGACCTCCAGGAAATCTTCCCACGCGTGCTGGCGCACCGCGACGTCTGCTCGCGCGAGCCGCTCTACCGGCGTTACGATTCCGTCGTACGAGGGCGCACCGTTCTGCCGCGCGGCGCGGCCGACGCCGGGGTTCTGGCGGCCGTCCCTGGCTCGCGTCTTGGCGTCGCGCTCGCCGTTGCCGGCAATCCGCGTTACGGGCGCATCGATCCGGCGTATGCCGCCGAGCAGGCCGTCCTGGAAGCGATGCGCCGCGTCGTTGCCGTCGGCGCCCACCCAATTGGTTTGACCGATTGTTTGAACTTCGGCAATCCCCGAAAGGCCGAGCAGTACGGCACGTTCGTCGCGGCAGTCGAGGCATTGGGCCGAGCTGCAGCGGAGCTCGACCTGCCGTTCGTTTCCGGAAACGTAAGCCTCTACAACGAAGCGTCAGACGGGCGCGCGATTCCCGCCTCGGCGATCGTCGCGTGCATCGGCTCCATCAACGATATCGCAAACGTCGTGACGCCGGGCTTCAAAGCGGCCGGATCGCCGCTGTTGTGGATTGGAAGCCGGGAACTGGTCGCGGGCGGATCGGTCTTGGCCGAGCTGCTCGGCGTCAAGGGAACGCTTCCGAGCATCGAGTACGACGCCGAACGCGCCGCGCTTGCAATCGTGCGAGATGCAATTGCGCGCGGCGTCCTGCGTGCCTGCCGCGTCGTCGCCGACGGCGGAATGCTGACGGCGGTTGCGCGCTTGGCTTTCGACGCTCGGCCGGCGGGGCGAAAGATCGGCGCGGAGATCGACTTCGGCAATCCGCTCTGCGAAGCCGGCGGTTTCGTCTGCGAAGTCGCTCCCGACAGCGGTATGGACATGACCGGAACGCTCCAAATCGGCGTGACGATCGATGCGCCCGAACTGATCGTCAACGGGACTCGCTTTGACGTCGAGCATTTGCATGAGATTTGGTCGCAGCCGTTGGCGGCGCTCTACCCATGAGCGCGAGGATTGCGGTTCCGGTCTTTCCCGGGACGAACTCCGAAGACGAGACGCTTCGGCTGCTCCGTGACTGCGGCGGTGACGCCGAGATCGTCCATTGGTCGCAGGCGGACTCCCTGGCGCACTACGATGCGTACGTGCTCTCGGGTGGCTTTGCCTACGAGGATCGCATCCGGGCGGGAGCGATCGCGGCGCACGACCGAATGATGGGCTACGTCATCGAAGCGGCCGCGAGCGGAAAGCTCGTCTTGGGTATCTGCAACGGCGCGCAGATTCTCCTCGAAGCCGGCCTCGTGCCGGGCACCGGCCCGGTTCGCCGGCCGACCGCGGCGTTCACGCGCAACGGACCGGCACCGCATTTTATCTGCCGGCACGTCTACATGAAGCTCGCAATCGAGCCTGAGCGTTGTGCAATTACCGCGGCGCTGCCGCAGGACGCGCTGGTGCCGGCTTGGGCCGCGCATGCCGAGGGGCGCCTCGCCGCGACGGCGGAGCATCTGAGTGAGATCGTGGCCGGCGGCCACCTCGCCTTCATCTATGCAAATGCAAACGGCAGCGTGGACCAAGGCGCGAATCCCAACGGATCGGCGC
>JABCZE010000020.1 GCA_013289785.1 Vulcanimicrobiota bacterium
GGTCTTGAGTCCGGCGATGTCGGGCTGCATCATCACCTCCCCGCCCCCGGCGGGCGCAATATGAACCGACGATCGCATCGTCCAAGCAAACGGACCAAGGAACTCGGGCTCGATCGTGGCCGGAGGAAGCTTCCCGTCCGTTGAGGGGTCGCTAATATTTTCCATTCCGTCGGAGATCCGCACTGCATACCGGTGCACTTCAACCGACGACGACTCGCCGGTGTAATACCCCATCGGCCGCGCCCGAATGTGCCAGGTGGCCGTCCATACCGCAAACGGCGGCACCGGATACGATTGAAGCCGCCGGAAGCTTTCATCGAAAATCTGCTGGGTGCTCGGGGTTTGCGGCGGCGCTATGGCCGGCGTGAGCAGCATCGCGAGTGCCGCGAGGGCCCATCTCATCAGAGCCTCATTACTCCAGGTGGGGTCCGGCGGCCCCCCGGCTCGAAGTTTGTCGCCTATGATACGTAAAATTCTCGCTACCGCGACTTTCGCCGGGCTGATGATGGCTCTGGGCTCAGTTGCGATCGGGCAGCAGACGGCCGGTGCGCCGGCGGCGCTGCCCAGTGCCGAACTGACGCCCCGCTTCACCACGTTCCTGAGCGACGTGCTCGCCGGCCACGTGCCCCCGGATGTCTCGGAGACGATGCGGTCGCAGTCGTCAACGATGCTGGCGCAGGTCCACAGCGACCTGGGCAAGTTCGGCGCGTTTCGGCGGCTGCAGTACGTGCGGCAAGACAGTTCGCAAGGATACCTTCAGTACCATTACGTGGCCATCTTCGAAAAGGGTTCGCAGCCGGTCGTCTTCGTCACCAACTCGAGCGGCATTATCTACGGTTTCTTCCAAGACCAACCGACGCCGAAAGCAGCAGCGCCGGCGAGTGTTTCGCTTACGGAAACGTTCACCCGGTTTTTCGCCGACGTGTTGGCGGAAAAAGTCCCTTCGGCAAACATGTCGACAACGATGCGAAACGGTCTGACACCCGCGATGATGTCGAAGGTCCGCAGCTCGTTCTCGTCGCTGGGCGCGTTCCAACAGCTTCGGTTCGTGAAGCACGATACGTCGCAGGGGTATCAGGGCTACCACTATAGCGCCGTGTTCCAAAACGGTGCGCAGCCGATCTTGTTCGTCACCGATTCGAACGGAACGATCGTCGGTTTCTTCCCGGATCAGCAGCAGCGATAGGCTCGACCAACCGCCTCCTTGTGAGGTCGCGGGCAGCGTTTAAGAGAGCGCCGGCTGATAGCCGGCGCCCTCGCCCGGGCCCGAAGGAGCGTTATTGGGCACCGAGTCGCTGATTTGCGTTATCCATGAGATAGATCTTGTCGGCGTGAGCCGACCCCAGAGCTTTGCGATCATAAACGACGGCGACGTACTGACCGGCCTTGACCTTGCCCATCTGATACGTCGTCTTGCCGTCGGCAGAGAAGACTTGGTCGAACTTCGGAACGAGTAAGAAGCTCATAACCTGTTTGGTTTTGGGGTCTTCTACCTTGATGTTTTGGGTCGAAACGTGGACGGTTATGCCGTAGAACGTCCATGAGGTCGCCGCCGGCGTTCTCTGCGGCAGCCCCCAGACCAGGGCGGTCGCGAGCGCGAGGGCGGCGGTTCGAATGAGGAACGAGTGCGTCATGAGGGTGATGTACCCGAGAAGCGGGCGGTCTATGCCTCGTGACCGCCGAAGCCCGCGCAAGTATGGAAGCGACGCTCTTTGCCGACGGTGGCTCACGCGGTAATCCAGGCCCTGCAGCCAGTGCCGCGGTCCTGCTCGACGCCTCCGGGGAGACGATCGAGGAGGTCGACGCCTACCTGGGCATCGCCACCAACAACGTCGCGGAATGGACCGCGCTGTTGCTTGGTTTGCAAGCCGCGGAAAAACGTGGAATTCGCCGTTTGATGATTCGGCTGGACTCGGAGCTGGTCGTCAAGCAGCTGCTTGGCGAATATCGCGTGAAGCATGAGAGCCTCCAGCCGCTCTACCAACGGGCGCGCGGCCTCTTGCGAAGCTTCGACCATGTCGACATCGCACACGTGCGCCGCGAGCAGAACGTCCTGGCCGACCGGTTGGTGAACCGCGTGCTCGACCAGGAAGCCCGTCCGTCGGCAAAGTAGGCGCCGTACATGCGGCGTTTCCCCATCGAGATCGTGATCGTCGCGCTGTGCGTGGTTTTTGTGATCTTGGGGTGGCGCATCTACGGTGCGGGGGAGATGGGGCGTTTCGCGCCCGTAATCCACGCGCAAAGGGCGCCGAGCGAACTTTATGCCCGCCTGACGATCCACTATGCCAAGCCGCCGATCGACACCGAAGAGTATCGCACCTCGGACGTCGAGGGCGTCTCGTCATTTCAGTACTCGATTCGCGGCTACGACGGACGGCAGATCACCGTGAATGCGCCGCCGGCGCGCGTCTACGACGTAAGCTTTTTCTTTGGCCGGCTGGTTCAAGACGGAGTCTGGGATCTGGTCGACAAGCCCTCGCGGCCCGACGCCAACGCGCACTATACCGTCTACGTGAAACAGCTCGCAGACTACCAGCACGGCCAGCGTACGGTGACCTTCACCGATCCGCAGTATTGGGCGACCAAGACCGGCCGGGAGTATTCGATCGACCTCTCCAAGGGCGTGCCGCGCGATCTGCTGCACGTCTCGAGCACGGAAGTCGCCGATCCGCGTTACGAACAGATCATCAAGGATTTTCGCGATTTTGGCCCCGACGTTTTTCGTCAGAACGTCGCCGCCGCGCAGGAACGCATTCGCGGCAGCCACGGTTGATCGCGTGAAGCGGCGCTGGCTCGTGCGCGCGGCCGTTGCCCTAGTCTTGTTAGGAGCGGTCGCGTATGAAGGTTACGAACTCGTCGAGAGCCCGGGCAGTCAGCTGTTTGGCAAGACGCTGGTCAGCGGCCCGAAGAATCAGCGCGTCGTCGCGCTCACCTACGACGACGGACCGAATCCGCCGTACACCGACGAGCTGCTCTCGGTTTTACGCGGCGAGGGGGTTCACGCGACCTTTTTTGTGGTTGGGCGCGCGGTGGCAGCCTATCCCGGCGTCGTGCGGCGCGAAGTGCTCGATGGAAACGCAATCGGCAATCACACCTGGAGCCACGAACACCTGGTGCTCGACGGGCAGAGCGGCCTTCGGCGTACCCTCGAACGCACCGACCGGGCAATCTTCGAGGCCGCCGGAGTTCACACGCGGATCATGCGGCCGCCCTTTGGCGGGCGCGACTGGCTGGTGCTCGGGGAAGTGCGTAAGCTGGGCTACACGCCGGTGATGTGGTCGGTTCCGCTCGCCAACGATTGGGAATACCCGCCGGCGCGCGTCATTGCCGCGCGAGTCTTGCAGTATGTCGACGACGGCGCCATTATCGACCTGCACGACGGCAATCGCGGGCTCGTCTGTGCGCGGATACATGCGGCCGGACGTCTCTGCGATCGAAGCGCCGACGTAGCGGCAACGCGGTTGATCGTCGACGCGCTCAAGCGGCGTGGCTACCGGTTCGTCACGATTCCCGAGCTGCTACAGATGCAGGCCCCTACGCGTACAGCTTCCCGTGCAAACGAATGAATCCGCCGGGGCGGTCGTGCTCGGGATCGTGATGCGTCCAATGAACGATCGGCGGCCGCCCGCGATCGTGCACCATCTGGCCGCAGATCTCGATCGAGTCGCCCGCCTGGACCGGGCAGCGAGGCGCGATGCCGACATTGTCGACGACCTCCAACGTGCCGGCACTGCTTGCGACGTCGAAGGCCTCATGCATGCAGTGCGTGCGCGAGCCGTAGAAGAAGCGCGGCGCAGAGGAAACGGTTCCGGTGAAGTCAACCCACGCCGGGGTCCGGCCCGTGTAGGCAGCAGCCAAATCCATCGCGGCTGCCATCACGCGCAACCCTGGGTTCGCCAAGGGGGAACGGCGTCGCGATGAGGTTGATTCGAACCGAGCGCTTACGCCTGGTGCCCGTGACCGCCGCCAACGCCGGGATGCTCTGGGACGTGCTGCAAGAACCGGACCTGCGGGATTACCAAGACTTGCCCAACCTCAATCGCGCGCAGTTTCTCCGAGCCGTCGGCGCCAGGCCGACGCGCTTCGGTCCCGGAACCGTCGGCCGCTTCGAGTGGCTGCTGCACTTCACCGCGCCAACGAGCCCGCCGCTGGGCTGGGTCTCGTTGCGCATTTCCGAGCACGATCGCTTGTCGGCGGAGGTCGGCTACAGCGTCGTGCGCGCGTATCGCAATCGCGGGATCGCGACCGAGGCGGTCATGGCGCTCATCGAAGAGGGTTTCCATCAGGCCGACCTTGCGCGAATTCGCGCCTACTGTCTGCCGGAGAACCAATCGTCGCGCGCGGTCCTCAAACGCAGCGGCTTCGAAGCTGAAGCGACGCTTCCGCGCGGCGCGACGGTACAAGGCAGGCCGGTGGACGTGATGGCGCACGCGCTGGAGCGCGAGGACTGGGAGGCACAGCTCAGGCGGAATCGTCAGGCCACTCGATAGTAACCCCCGCCTCATGATAGCCCGCGTAGCGCCGCTCGAGCGTGCCCTCGAGAAAAGCGACGAGCGGCTCGCGCACAACCGCGACCGCGATTCGCTCGCGCACCTCCCCCAACGCCACCCACTCCGCCGCGACAACGTGGTCCCCTGCCTCTATCATCGTAATCGGAAGGTCACCCTTCGACAGGCTCAGGGTGACGCCGGGATCAGTAACCTCAACCAAAAACGTTGCATTCAGGAAGTGCCGGTCGTCATCGTAACTCTCGCTGACATATGCGAGCTCTCGGATGGTAACGTGCAGGCCCGTCTCTTCTAGGAACTCTCGGATAACGGTTTCTTCGAGCAGCTCGCCGGGCTGTTGACGTCCTCCCGGCAGGTTCCACAATGGTTGCGGCTGGTTGGGATATCGCGACGCAACCATGAGCAGGCGCGCTCCCTGCACCGCGATTCCCGTCGCAAGATGGGTAATCATTCTGCCGCCATACGCTCGCACTTACGAGATAACTAGCCGTTCGATAACATCGAGCGTGCGTGATGCCGTTCGTTCCCAAGGAAATGCCGCTGCTCGTACGGGACCACGCCGGCTCAGTTCTTGTGCGTACGTAAGATCTCTGGTAACTCGCACGATGGCTCCCCCCAATGCGGTCGCGTCGCCTGCCGGCACGTACGCGGCGGCATCGCCCCCGGCTTCCGGTACCGATGCTGCGTTCGACGCGATGACTGGCGCGCCGTAGCTCATCGCCTCGAGCACCGGCAAGCCAAAACCTTCATATCGCGAGGGGAACGCGAGCACGGTGCAAGCGCGATAGAGCGCCGCCAGCGTGTCGTCGTCAACGAATCCAAGCTGGACGATGCGAACGTCTTCTGGAACCGAAAAGGAGCCATCGAGGCGCGTCGTTACCACGAGCTTCAGGTCCGGGCATTCGGATCGTACGAGGGCCATCGCATCCAATAAGACGTCGAATCCTTTGCGCAGTTCGGCGGTCCCGACGTAAAGGACGAACGGCTCGAGCGCCGCGAGGTCAAGCGCGACGGCCTTTGCAGGTTTCGCCGGACTGACGCCAAGCTCGATCGGCACCAGCCGTTCGGATGGGATGTGGAGTTCGCGCGCCAGCTCCCGTTGCGCAAACCTTGAATCGGTGAGCAGCGCGCGACAGCGCTGGGCCGCGGCGCGAAAGATCGCTTGCGTCTGCGGGGCATAGCCCTCAACGACAAAGTTCGACGCGTCGTGAAGCGTGGCGGCCGCGGGCAACGAGAAGTTCGTCCAACTGCATCCGTTGAACGGGAACCACAGCGCATCGAGGCCGGCTCGCCGATGCCACGCCCGCGAAACGACGCGATAGCGCGCGGGCTCGACTTCTCGAAGGTAGCGGCCCAGAACGGTCCAGGAATGCCACTCCGGCACGATCAGCGTCACCTCGATACGGTCGCGATCCCGCTCCCACCAAGCGCGAAGAATCTCGCGCAGATAGCGTCCGATGCCGCGACGGTCGCCCGGAAGGTTCCACGCGTCTACCCCGAGGCGAATCATCTCACGACCGATCGAAATAAGGCCACGTGCCGGCGCGTGCTTTCGTCCCAGTTAAACTGCTTCGCACGTTCCAGCCCGGCCGCACTCAGCCGCGAGCGAAGGTCGCCCTCCAAATAGATTCGGCGCAATGCCGAAGCCCACGCGACCGGGTCATCCGGCGGCGCGTAGAGCACCGCATCCCCTCCGATCTCGGGCAGCGAGCTGGCAGCGGAGGCCACAACCGGCGTGCCGCACGCCATCGCTTCGAGCATCGGCATGCCGAACGTCTCGTGATACGAAGACAGCGTCAACGCAATCGCCCCGCGATAACACGCGCGCAAGACATCGCCGCTGGCCACGCGCAAATCGTCGCTCAAGTCGCCGACTTGAATCACTCCCGTCAACTCTGGCATTCGCGGTCCCGCGATCGCGAGAATCGGTCCATCAAAGGCTGGCCACGCTTGCCGATAGGCCTCATACAAGAGAGGGAAATTCTTGCGCGGCTCCCCGATGGGGTCGCCGACGAAAAGCAGAAACTGCCGCCCTTTCAAACCCTGCGGTAACGGCTCCGCCTCCCCTGGTGAGAATGTCGGCTCAACCCCGTGCGGAATTACTTCGATGCGCTCGAGCGGCAGGTCGAGCATTGCGTGCAGTTCATCGCGCCCAAACTGCGAAATGGCGATCACGCGGGTTGCGGTGCGCGCCGAACGCAAGAACGGAGACTGCGCGTGGTCGCGCCGCTTCGTATCCGGGTCCGGATAACGAAACGGAACCGCGTCGTGGATCGTCGCCACGCTGGGAACCGGCGAGGAGAAGAAGGTGCCGTTGGCCGGATGCCACACGACATCGGCCCGTCTCGGAACGCGCGCCGCTACGGCAAAGCCGTCGGCGCCGAGCGCGCACGCGTAGGCGTCGCGACGCCGCTGCGGGAAAAGCCCGTCGGCGAGCAGTGTTAGCTCGATATCGTCGCGCACAACGAGTCGCCGAAGCACGGCCCGCGCGTAGCGCCCGATGCCGCGCGTATCTTCGGCGATAACGCGTGCGTCGACGGCCAAGCGAAAAGGCGGCATCGCGCTCGACTTCGCGTAGCCGGCGGAAACTCCGCCGATGCGCTCGAAGCGAGCTGTGAATGATTTCGCCCGCCGGCGGCGTCGCCGCTCATTTGATTCTCGGAACGCGCGACGAACCGTTCCTCAGCGCGATGCTCGAGTCGATTGCCGATGCCGCGGCCGTCTTGATCGTCAACGATAACGCTCCGGGGTCTTCGCCGCACGCCGACACTCTGGCGGCAAGCCGCTTCGGACGAGAGGGGCGGCTCATCGTCGATCGCACATCCTTTACCGGTTTTGATGCGGCGCGCAACATCTGTCTGCGCATCCACGAACGGAACGCAGCAGGCGGTTGGGTCGCCTTCGTGGATGCCGACGAGGTGCACGGAACCCCCGTGGCGGGCATCGCGCGACGTCTGTGCCGGCTTCCGCCGGAGTACGATTTTGTCGACGGCTACACGTGGCATTTCTTTGCATCGTTCGAGTACTACACATCGATCGAACGGCGAATGATGTTCTTTCGCTTCAAGCCTGGTCTGCGGTGGGAGGGGCACGTTCACGAGCACCTCCTGGGACTCTCCGGCAAGCGGGTCGCGTTGCCATACGTCTACGCCCACTACGGGCACACACTGGAGCCGCGGCGTCACGCCGAAAAAGGACGTCTTTATTCGTCGCTGGGTGCGCCGGGCAACGTCCTGCCCGAGGAGGCGCTCGATGACTTCGACGTCGTGGAATATTTCAAGCCGGTCTATCCGTGCCTGATCCGCTTTAGGGGGGGGCACCCCACGGCGGCTAGCGAGATTCTGGCGGCTCTGAGCCCGAAACTAAGCCAAAATCACGATATTACAGCCGCAATCGTGCGTTCACAGCCGTTAACGATTAAGCCGTTAACGTCTTGCGCCGATACAATTACCAGGTGAGGTGGCGCAGCCGGTTTATAGACCGGCTTAGCCGTCGGCTTATGCCATAAGCGCTGCAAAACTTCGCCTGCTTGCATATATGTTAACAAAATTATACAATGGGCCTCCAGAGGAGGATACACATTTGCTCTCTCTGGCGCAGACATGAACTCAAAACTGCCTCGTTTGGGGCCGTCAATCGTTCGCCGGGCGCGCCTGGAAGAGTGGCTAGGCCGCTTTAAGAGCGTCCCTGTCCGTTTTTTGGTGGCCCCGCCGGGATTCGGGAAAACGATGGCCCTCGTCGGTTATCTCCAGCACTGCACCTCCAACGGTAGATATTGCGCCGTCGGTGCAGGCTCCAACGCGGAAGCCGTCTGGGCCAGCATCGCTCGAACGCTGGACCCCGAGCTCGAGCTCCGATCCCATGAAGATGTCGTAGCGGCCTTAGCGTCGCGGGCTCCGATCGAACTTGCGCTGGACTGTGTCGCCCTCCCCGATACCGACGGCGTCGACGCGATCGCCGCACTGATCCAAGATCTTCCCAACGGCGTTTCGCTGCTGATCGCATGTCGCTCGCGCGCGGCGTTCCAAGTTGGACGTTTGGTCGCGCAAGGCACCGCGTCGCTCTGCGATGCAGAACGACTTGCGTTTGATGCCGTCGGCATCCGCCATCTCGCTGAGACCCTCGAAGTATCGCATTCGCATGCCGACGTGCTGCGCATGCTGGAAGTCACCGACGGCTGGCCCCACGTCGTGAGCAGCGCGTTGCGCAAGGCGGCTGAGGATAATTGCGGCCTCGCTCAAGCTTTCGAGAACTGGCGCCTGCGCCACGGGCATCTCTTCAACGAGTTTATTTCCGATGCGGTTAAATACGTCTCCGAAAAAGATTCCGACCTGGTCTTCAAGTTGATGAGCGGCTCCTATCTCGACGACCGCCAGCAACTGCAGGCGCTCGAAGAGCAGGGACTGTTCGTCGTGCATACGGCCGACGGTTATCGCCCGCTGCGAGCCCTATCGCGCAGCCGCATCTACGATCGTTACGGGCGCCGCGTCCAGGCCATAACGCCGATGCAAGTTCGGCTTTTCGGGTGGTTCCGGGCTGAGGTCGACCGCCGGCCGATCGAATGGATCCGGCGACGCGATCGTCAACTCTTCAAATATCTGGCCTTACATCCTGGCGGTAGCGTTTCGCGCGCCGAGCTGGGCCAAGTCTTTTGGCCTGGCGCCGAGAAGCACTTGGTCGCCCAAAGCCTGCGCACGGCGTGTTCGAATATTCGCAAAGCGCTTGCGCAGATCGTCGGGTTCGATCGCGTCGACGCCTATTTCCGGGCTGGCGACGAGCTGGCGCTCGATCTGGAAAACGTGATCGTCGACGTCAACGGATTCGTCGCGCACGTAAACGACGGCGACGAACAGTACGAACGCGGCGAAGTTCGCGCTGCGTACGCGCATTATCGCAGTGCCGCGCGCGTCTATCGGGGCAACCTGCTCATCGGCGACGCGCACGAGCCGTGGGTAGCGACACTCTCGGCGATTTTGGAGCACCGCCACGCCATGATCCTCGAGCGTCTCTCAGAAGTTGCCGCCGAACTCGATTACGAACAGACAACCGAAGCCGATTTGCCTATCGCCTCGGGCTCATAAGCTCGTGGCAAGGCCGTGGATCGCCGGCGGCATCGTGGTGGCGACCCTGCTGGCGGTCGGCGCACAGACGAGCATCGTCGCGCGCACGGGGTTTTTACTCGGCGACTTTCGCGCCTTCTATTGCGCGGCGCGCGTCGCTTCACAGGGCGCCAATCCGTATCGAACCGAGCCGCTGCGCACCTGTGAGCGCGCCGTCGTGCCTCCGGCTTTCTACCACAAAAACCCGAACGTAACGATTCCCGCGCCGCTGCCCGGCTACGCGATCGCGGCACTGATTCCGTTTTCGCTGCTTCCGTTCGGCGTCGCTGCGACGCTCTGGGTGGCATTGCTGCTGCTCGCGTGGCTTGCATGCGTTGCGACGCTGATGCGATTCGCCGGCATCTCGTGGGAGATGTCGCTGGCGGTTTTCGCGTTGTCGCTGTGCGCTCTCTCGCTGCCGTTCGGCGAAGTCGTGCCGCTTGCGGTCGGGTGCACCTGCGTCGCCGCCTATGCCGCGTGGAGCGGGCGCTGGCGTCTCGCGGCAATTTTCGCGGCGGGCGCGATGATCGAACCGCACTTGGGGCTCCCGGTTTGTTTGGCGTTGGCGGTGTGGGCTCCGGCGACGCGCTGGGTGCTCGCACTCGCCTTCGTCGCTCTAGCGGCGTTGTCGTTCGGGGTTCTCGGGCCGTCGGCTAATCTCGAATACTTCGGCAGCGTCCTCCCGGCGCACGCGCTCTCCGAGGTGACGCGCGACACGCAATATAGCCTCAGCGCCATCTTGGCTGCAATCGGCGTTGCGCCGGGCGCCGCGCTACGAGCCGGCGCGCTGTGGTACGTCGCAATGCTGGCGGCCGGGATCTTCGCTGCCGGAAAGCTGGCGAAGGAGACGCGCAACCCCGCGTTTATCGTCTGCGTTCCGCCGGCCTTTGCCGTCTTCGGCGGCAGCTTCATCCATATCACGCAGATTGCGGCGGCGGTGCCTGCCGCAACCCTGCTCGCGTGCTACGCGCAGGCGCGGTATCGCAATGCTGCAATCGTCGCGCTGCTGCTGCTCGTAATTCCATGGGGATGGGTCGTCTCGCCCGCGCTAATCGTCGCACCGTTCGTGCCCGCCGCGTATCTTGCTTGGCGGTTTTGGGAGAAGAACACGACCGTCGTTCTCCTCGCGGGATTGGCAACAGCGTTGCTCGTCTTTGGCCTGCAGCATCTCTACACGTTGAGCGGACCACATTTTGGCGTGCAGGGTCTCGCCCCGGCGATCGATCCGCGATTACCCGAAGCTTCGTGGAGCGGATACTCGCGAGCGGGCTCAGCCGGAAGCCTCGCGGCCTGGGCCGTAAGAATTCCGACGTGGGCGGGGCTCGCCTTGCTCGTATCCTTGCTGGTGCGGCAGTCTCGGGCGATCCAGGTTCGCGCAGCGGTTGCGCCCGCCTTGATCGTGGCGACTCTCTGCACGATCGTCCCAATCGCGCTGCAGTTTGGTGGCGATCGGGCGAGCGGATGGCTCGGCGTGGATTTCGGCGCGTATTATTGTGCGTCGCTCGCACAGCGCGAGCGACTCAACCCATACTTCGCGGCGTCGCTGCACGATTGCGAAGCGAGCACGCCGTCGCCGTACTATCATGTGCCGCCCAACGTGACGGTTCCAGCACCGTATCCGCCGTACGTGATGGCGCTCCTCTCGCCGTTGACGCTGCTGCCCTTTCCCGCGGCGGCGGTCGTTTGGTGGATCGGCATCGCGATTGCAATTGGCCTTGCGGTGTGCGCGTTGTCGGCGATTACAGGCCAAGTGTTGCCGGTTGCCTTGGGCGCATTGGGGCTTTCACTTGGGCTTACGTCGTTTTCGTCCGGCAATATGATGCCGTTGGGTCTCACGGCAATTGTCGTCGCCGCGCTCTGCGTCCAGCGCGGCCGGCTTGTATTCGCGGCAGTCGCCGCAACCCTCGCGATGGTCGAACCGCAGATCGCGCTGCCGGCGGCGCTGGCGTTCTTTACTGCGTATCCCGCGATTCGCGTCAGGTTGGCCTTTGGCATGGCCCTTTTAGGAGCGCTTGCCGTGGTCAGCGGCGGTTGGGCGCAGACGCTCGCGTACGTCACCTCGGTCGTTCCGGCGCACGCACTGGCAGAGGTTTCGCGCGACAATCAATATAGTCTGG
>JABCZE010000021.1 GCA_013289785.1 Vulcanimicrobiota bacterium
CAACATGACGCAGTATCCCGAGGCCTATTTGGCGCGCGAGCTGGAAATGTGTTACGTCAACATCTCCTTGATTACCGACTACGACGTCGGCCTCGAAGGGATGCCGGCGGTTTCGCACCACGAAGTGATCGAGGTCTTCACACGCAACAACGAACGCGTGAAGAACGCGATCGGCAAAATCATCGAGCAGACTCCGCTGGGCTCCGACTGCTCGTGCCGACACGCGCTCGAAGGCGCGCGCTTCTAAGTGGCCTCGAGCCGGTGAAGAACCGCCAGCACGTCGATCTCACGATCTACTTCAAGGCGTTTGGACTGCTCGCGCGGCACCCGTCCATCTTCGTCTTGCCGCTGCTTGCCGCCGTCGTCGACCTCTTGATGACGCAGCTTTCATATCTCTTTACCGATCCGCTCGGGGGATCGGGTGCCGGCATCTTTCAGATGCTCGTGCAGCTGGTCTATCTCTGGGCTTTTGGCGTCACGATCATTCAGGCCAATGCCGTCTGGCGCGGCCGCCGCGGCGCATTCGACGAGGCGTGGGAGGAGGGGCGCGCCAAGTTCGGCGGCATTCTGTTCGCGGCGATCGGCTTTCAGTTCGTCGTCTGGGCGGCAAGCTATATCGGATCGTTCTTCGGAGCGTTCGGCCTGGTGCTCGGCGCCGCGGCCGCGTTCTTTCTGATCTACACGATCCCGGCGGCCTCGATCGGCGGAATCCCCGGCACGCTGGCGCTCTCCCAGTCCGCGCGAGCGGTGCGCTCGGCGCCGATTGCCTCCCTCATACTGGCTCTCGTCTTCTTTGCGATCTGGTACATCGCCGTGCCGGTTGGATTGCCGTATCTGTTGATTCACGTTTCGCCCGCGATTTGGAGCTTCGTGACCGCCGGTGCCCGCGCAATTGCGCTCGCGTACCTCGCCTTTCCGTTTTCCAGGCAGTACGACGACGTCGTGTTCAGAGGTTACTGGTAGGAGCGCGGTTGCTCGTGTTCGTTCGAAGGATCACACCACGATAACGTGCAGGTCCGGAAAGTTTCTTCCACCCGAAGATAGGTCGGAGCTAGCTTGCTACGATGGAACGGCCCGGGCGCGCCGAACGATCTAAGTTAGTCGATTCGTTACCGACCGGGGAGCGCGGAGCATGAAGAGCTTTAGTCTTGGCAAGTACGCCCTAAGTGGCGGCGTTGCGGTTGCATTGCTTGCTGGGTGCGGCGGATCGCAGCCGCCGATCGGCGCGACGGGCACGATGCCGCAAACCTCCCCACTTGCAACGAATTCCGAACGTGGCACGTCGTGGATGCTGCCGGAAGCTAAGAGCGAGAATCTACTTTACGTCGCCGACTATGGCGGCGGAGTTATCGTCTACTCGTACCGGCCTGCGCAGATAAAATACGTTGGTTACTTAGCGACTCCCCTGTACGCGGGTGGCGAGTGCGTTGATAAGCTGCAGAACGTATTCATTACCTCCAGCAACTACGAAATCTACGAATATGCTCACGGTGCGGCCAGTCCAAAGGCTGTGCTAACCGATCCATTCGCACTTCCGCTCAACTGCGCAGTCGACCCAACCAGCGGCAACCTCGCGGCGGTCGGTGATGCGGTTCACAAGGAGTCTGCCGGCGTCGCAATCTTTGAGCATGCGCGCGGCAAGCCAAAGCTCTATGCGGATTCGGGATTCTCGGCTTGGGCCTGTGGCTACGATGACCGAGGCAACCTGTACATTGATGGTGGCGGCAGGTTTGGGTACATTGACTTTGCGGAACTGCCTAAAGGCGGCAATACATTTTCTGAAATCCAACTCGATCAAACGTTCAATGCACCCGGCGGTGTGCAATGGGACGGTACGAACGTTGCGGTCGGTGATCTCTTTAATGCCGTGATTTACGAGTTCAGCATCGGCGGAAGCACAGCAACGGAGGTCGGGTCGACTCCTCTATCGGGAGCAGGCGAGGTTTCGCAGTTCTTCATAGATGGCGGGCGCGGCAAGGTGATCGCGCCGAGCGAGTTTGAGAACTACACGGGCTACGTTAAAATCTACGACTACCCTGCGGGCGGATCGGCTCGGCGCACCCTCAACCTTTACAGCCCGGACGGCGTCGTTGTCAGCCGGGCCCGCGGATCGGTTTAGAGCGCCGAAATGCAAGGGCCGAGACGACGCCAGGCGTTAAGCATTTATATCGTCGCAACATTGCTGGCTGGGTGCGGCGGATCGCAGCCGCCGGTCGGCACGTCCGGCATAGATCCGCAACCGCGGGTCGCCAAGGCCGCGACGCGAACCGAGATAGCGGGCGCTACGGACAGTCACGTGCGGGTTTTATATCGCTTTAACCGCGATGATGGTCACCAGCCGGAAGCGGCATTGCTTGATGTGAGCGGTACGACCTACGGCACCACAGCCTGGGGAGGTTCTCATGGGTGGGGAGCCGTCTTCGCTATCAGCGCTGACGGCACGGAACACGTACTGCATAGCTTTCCGGACGAGTTCAAGGGCGACGGCTCGGTTCCCGTTGCGAGCTTGATCGCAGTCAATGGCACGCTGTACGGCACCACGTCAAGAGGGGGGGCGAATCGGTGCGAAGACAGCGAACCTCTCTGCGGAACAGTTTTTGACATCGACTCCAAGGGGCATGAGCAGGTACTTCACAGCTTTGGACCGAGCCCTGATGGTAATGACCCCACGGCAAACCTTCTCGACGTTGATGGCACTCTTTACGGTACCACCGTCTCCGGCGGTGTGTACGGGGGAGGAACGGTGTTTACTATCAGCACTAGTGGTGACGAGAAGGTGCTGTACAGCTTTGGCGGCTCAAAGGGCGATGGTTGTGCACCGCAGAGCGGATTAATCGAAGTGAGCGGGACAATGTATGGCACGACTGGTAACTGCGGCGCTTATGCCCGTGGTACTGTGTTTAGCATTAGTCCAAGCGGCGAGGAACACGTATTGCACAGTTTTGGCTACGGGAGCGACGGAAGCTATCCGGTTGTTGGAATTATTAACGTGAATGGGACGCTGTACGGCACTACATCAGGGGGCTACAATCTCAAGAGCACCGTATTCAGCATTACTACGAGCGGCTACGAGCAAGTCTTGTATAGTTTTGACAACTACTCCGGAGCAGGCTTGTCAGCCCTACTCGACGTGAACGGCGTATTATACGGTACGGCGACCGGAGAGCCATATGATGAGGGTTTCATCTACGAAATTACACTATCCGGCAATGAACGCTTAGTTCATAGTTTTACGCGGAGAGGTGGCAGCGAGCCGCTAGCGCCACTTATTGAAGTAAACGGCAAACTTTTAGGCACAACCGCCTACGGAGGGCTCCCCGGGCATGGATGGGGAGAAGTATTTGAACTGAAGCCGAGCAAGTGACGTGGGCTTGGGGCGATGCCTACCGATTGTCCGTTGGGAACGAAGCCGAGGTCCTGGTTCTTGTACGAGTCTCCACCACCCCCCTCTGTTGGCGAAGCTCAGCGATCAGCCGCTATTGTTGGACGACCAGCGAAGGAACTTTTTTGCCTCAGTGACCGGAAAAGGGACTTCGTGCCAATCGGGAGGTTGAACGAAGTACGGTCCGGTGACCGTTTCACGCCACGCATCGCGAGCTTCAGAGTGCTGCCCCGCTGCCCACTGAAAAACGCCCATCAATAGACGCGCTTCACCAAACTGAGGGAGTGTTCTCAGAATGCGGTTCAACTGCCACGCTGCGGACGTGAATCGGCCCCCCGCGGCAGCTCGCAACGCTACATCAAACGGTCCTAACTGGCCTTGATTGAAAACCTCGGGATCGAGCGGCGCCCAAGCCGCACATCGGAAAATCTTGTAGTATTCCCGGGCTGCGGCGACGTAGCGGCCCTTCTGAAAAAGACCATCGGCTAGGCGCCATCCGGCGTTCGCATCGTGTAGTTCTGGACCTGGACTAGAGCACAGTACGGAAGACGCTGGAACATCTTGCGGCTGGGGCAACATGGCAAGCGTCGCGACGAGGGACAGTGACATACCAGCAGCGTGGAGCATTTGCTCCGCTCTTTAGTTTGACACCGGGAGAGACATGCGGACGAGCTCGCCGACGAGTCCTGGCGAGACGTTGGTCCGCGCGAGGCGTTGCGCCTCGTCGAGCTTGCCCAGGAGCGTCACGGCTTCTCTTCCCTTCAGCGGGCGCAGGCGGCGTAGCTGGTCGGCGTAGTCGAGCGACACCAGCGCGACCCCGGAGTGGCCGCTGGCGACGATCCAATCCCGGACCAGCGTCTTGATCGTTTCCAATCCGTCGTCGAGCGTCTCGCGGGTTGCCCACGCGTCTTGCGGCGACGCACCTTCGACGCTCTCAAAGAACCAGCGCGCGACGTGCGCGCGCAGCGATTCTTCTTCTCCTCCGAGCGCCGCGACGGCGCGCGTCACGCTTCCGCCACTAAGCGATGCTCCGAGTTCGGCATCGTTCTCCCCGTAATGCATGCGGCCCAGAACTTCGCGAACCTGCGATTTGGAAAGCGAAGGGAACCGAACTTCGAGGGTGCGCGACCGAATCGTCGGCAGCAAACGTCCCGGCGCCGGCGTGGTGAGCAGCATCACCACGCCCTTGGGGGGTTCTTCCAAGAACTTGAGCAGCGCGTTGGCCGCCTCGCGTGTTGCGAAGTCCACGTCGCCGAGGAGCAAAACGCGCATCCCGCCGCTGTACGACTGCAGCGAAAGCTGACGAACGAGATCCCGGGTCGAGAGTTCGTCGCCTTGGTAAAAACCTCGCGGCGCATCGGGATCGCCGATTTTGAGCGTTCCTTCGTGTTCTAAGAAGTCGGGGTGGTGCGCGCCGGCGTGAAAGAGCACGCACGACGAGCACACGCCGTCGTAGCCGAGAACGCGATCCTTGGGCGCGAGGCAAAGCAGCGATTGCGCGAGCCGGCGCGCGAAGAACTTTTTCCCGACGCCCGCGGGTCCGGAGAAAAGATACGCGTGCGCGAGCGTCTCAGGGGTGAGCCCGTCGAAATAGCGTTTTGGGCCCTCCGCGCCTACGACGTCGAAATGAAGTTCCACGCCTCTTCCAAAAGGCGATCCTGCGCCAACGTACCGTCGAGCACGCGATGCCGTGGAGATTTCGCCAGCTCCAGATAACCCCGCCGAACGCGTTCGTGAAAGGCGGCATCCTGGCTTTCGATCCGGTCCAAGACATACGATCGCGCTTGCATCCTGGCTCGCGCAACGTCGACGGGAAGGTCGATCAACAAGACGAGATCGGCCGTCACGCCGCCGGTCGCTTCATCGCACAGCCGCTGCAACGACGCGAGATCGAGGCCGCGGCCATATCCCTGATAGGCCAGCGTCGAATCCGTGAAGCGATCGCAGAGCACGAGCCGATTCGCGTCGAGCGCGGGACGAATCACCTCGGCGACGTGCTGCGCGCGCGCGGCGTTCACCAGAAAAGTCTCCGTCAAAGGGTCGATCGTCAGCGTTCGGTCGAGAAAGATCGAGCGAATCGCATCCCCGGTCGCGGTTCCGCCCGGCTCGCGCGTGACGACGACGTCGCGCCCTTCCGTGCTCAAACGCTCCACGAGCCCTTTGTGCAGCGTGCTTTTCCCGCTACCCTCGATACCCTCGATTACAACGAACATTCGTAGGAGGTATTGTCTCCATCGCCCTTCGACTCCGCTCAGGGTGACACCATTGGCGTTATCCTGAAACGGGGTCGGCGTTCTTATAGATTCGGACGCGGCGGTTGGGCTCGAGGCCTGTGCTGCGCGATTGCAGACGGTAGCGTTCGGCGAGCTGGTGCTGCATCCGGCGAATGTACGACGTTTGCGGTGAAAGCTCGATCGCGTTGCTGTTGAGCATCACCTGATACACCGCCTCCTCGGCTTCGCGCAGCGCTATTTCCTCGTTGTCGATCGAGCCGAGGTTGAAGACGTCGCGCAATGCGGCTTGAATTTGCGTGGTCGTGTTCGTTTTGATGGAGTAGATCGGCACGTTGTCCGAGGCGATCTGCTTGAGCTTGGGCTGCTCCTTGCGCTCGAGCGTCTTGAGCGTGAGCACTACGTCGGCGTCGTCCCAGTTGCGCGCCATTGCGGCGTTGACCCGCAGATTGGCGATGGCGCGCTCGATCTTGTTGCGCGAGACGCCGTAGGGAAAGATCGACAGCGGCCGGTCCCGCTCCTCACCATCGTGCTCGTGATGATCGTAGGCTTCGCTCAGGCGCGGCATCGACTCGGTATCGGCCTCTTGAACGACGGTAACCTCACCGCCGGGTTGGCGCTGGCGCACCTCCGGCTGTGGCTGATATCCGCGCAGCAACGCGTCGATCACCTCGGCGACGTTCTTGTGGATCGCCAAGCGATCGCGATCGTGAATCTCGATGACGACGTCGAAGGTCGGGGGCGCTTTACGCTCGAGAACCGTCTTTCGCGTGCCGCGCCGGCGCGCTTCTTCGTCGGACAAGGTCACGGCGCTCACACCGCCCACCAAGTCGGAAAGCGTTGGATTCATTAAGAGATTCTGCAGGGTCTGGCCATGCGCCGTCCCGATGAGCGTCACGCCGCGCTCGGCAATCGTGCGGGCGGCGGCGGCCTCAGCCTCCGTCCCGATCTCGTCGATCACGATGACTTCGGGCATGTGATTTTCGACGGCCTCGATCATCACCGCGTGCTGCAGCGCCGGATCGGCGACCTGCATGCGCCGCGCCATTCCTATTCCCGGATGCGGGATATCGCTATCGCCCGCGATTTCGTTGGAGCTGTCCACGATCACGACGCGTTTTCGCTCTTCGGAGAGGACGCGCGCGCACTCGCGCAACATCGTCGTCTTACCGACGCCGGGCTTGCCGAGCAGACACATCGACGAGCCGCTGCGCAGCACGTCGAGCAAAATATCGATCGTTCCGTACACCGCTCGCCCGACGCGGCACGTGAGCCCCACGATCTTGCCGGTTCGGTTGCGAATCGCGCTGATTCGATGCAGCGTCTGCTCGATGCCGGCGCGATTATCCGCGCCAAACGGCGAGATGCGCGAGCAAACGTGCGCGATATCCTCATGGCCGATCGGTACGTCCGTCAGATAGATGAAATCGTGTTCGAAACGGGCTTCCGGCGGACGCCCCAAATCGAGCACGACTTCAATAATGTCTTCGAGGTTACGCAGACGGACGAGAGCTTGCCGAATCGTGAGCGGGAAGATGTCGAGGAGCTGGGAGAGTTCCCAACTGGGCGAAATGGAATGAACTCTTACTGCCAAAGATCGTTCCTCACTTCCGAGGCCTTCGTTTCACCGTTATCCGCCCTCGGGGGTCACTCCTTCACGACGCGGATGACCCGCAGCTCGCCGTCGAACGGGCCTTGAATGCGCACGCCGGCCTTCAACTCGAGGCGCAAGTAGTCGATAATCTCCCGCGTAATCTCCTCGCCCGGAGCGATGACCGGAATTCCGGGCGGGTAGGGCGTCAGCGTCTCGGCGCAGATTCGCCCGCTGGACTCGCGAAACTTCACAAACTCAGCATCGGCTAAGAATGCATCGCGCGGAAGCATCCGCATCGGCGGGACGGGCGGAAGCGCAAACGTTCCGCGCCTCAACCGCTCTTCGAGAATGCCCGACGGCGCGAACATGTCGATCGGCCGGTCGTCGCGCGCCAGCTCCTCGAATGCGTAGATGAATCCTTCGGCCGCCTCGCGCCGGGTTCCAATCGTAAAGAGCGCGACGACGTTGAAAAGGTCGGCCATCTCCACTTGAATGTTGTACCGGCGGCGCAGCAGCGCCGAGGCCTCGTAGCCGGTATAACCCAGGCCTTTGACGGTGACGGTTACCTTCGTCGGATCGAGATCGAAGACGCCGTGGCGCCCCTGCAGCTCTTCGCCGAAGCAGTAGACCCCGGGAATCCGGTTGAGGCGCTCGCGCGCCTCCTGCGCCAGCGCGATCGTCCGCGAGAGCAGCGCTACGCCTTCGGTGGCCATCTGCTTGCGCGCCACGTCGAGCGATGCGACCATCGGCAGATTCGGCGACGTCGAAAGGAACATCTTGAGCACGGATTCGAGCCGGTCGAGCGTCACGCGTTCGCCCTGATGATGCAGCATCGCGCACTGCGAGAATGCCGAGAGCATTTTGTGCGTCGAGTTGATGCAGATATCGGCGCCGGCGGCCGTCGCCGAGAGCGGCAGATCCGGATGAAAATGAAAGTGCGGCCCCCACGCCTCGTCGACGAGCAGCACCTTGCCGGCGCCGTGCACGATCCGCTCGATCGCCGCGAGATCGGCGGCCACGCCGTAATACGTCGGCGAGACCAGGTAGACGGCAACCAGATCGGGATGCTGCTCGATGGTGCGCGCCACGGTTTCCGGGGTCACGCAGTGGTCCATTCGCAGCTCAGGGTCCACTTCGGGATGCATGTAGATCGGCTCCGCGCCGCTCATCACCAGCCCCCCCAGCATCGACTTGTGCGAGTTGCGCGGCACGGCAATCTTCTCGCCAGGATTGATCGCGGCCATCATCATGCACTGATTGCCGCTGGTCGAACCGTTGATCAGGAAAAACGTATGCCCGGCGCCCCACGCCTCTGCCGCAAGCTCCTGTGCTTCTTTGATCGCTTCGGTCGGTTGCAGCAGATCGTCGATGCCGGGCATCGGTGTGAGGTCGATCGCGCAGATATTGTCGCCGATGAACTCGCGAAAGGCTAAATCCATTCCAACGCCCTGCACGTGCCCGGGCGTATGAAACGGCTGCACGCCCGAGTCGACGTAGTCGAGCAGCGCTTGAAAGTACGGCGCTCTGTGCTGGTCCAAGAGTGCGAAGCTTCTTAGCGGCTTAGGCTAGGACTTCGAAGCCGAGTCGATCGAGCATCGCGAAATCGTCGGCGTCGCTACGGCCTTCCGTCGTCAAATAGTTGCCGAGAACGATGCCGCTGACACCACTTCGCATACCGACGTCTTGCAGCGCCTGCAGCGTGACTTCGCGCCCCCCGGCAAAGCGCACGAGCGCGCTCGGCAATGCGAGGCGCGCCATCGCCACAAAACGCAGCGCTTCGACCGGGTCGAGGAGCGATCGTTCCCCAAAGGGCGTCCCCGGGCGCGGATTGAGAAAGTTGATCGGCACCTCTTGCGGTTGCAGCTCTTGCAACGCCGACAGGAAGTCGAGGCGGTCGCCGACCTCTTCTCCCATCCCGATGATGCCGCCGCAACACAGCTCGAGGTTATGGTGCTTCACGCGCTGACAGGTTTCCCATCGCTCGTCGTAACTGTGCGTTGTGCAGACTTGAGGAAAATAACGGCGCGACGTTTCAAGATTGTGGTTGACTTTATCGACGCCCGCTTCGGCGAGTCGCTCGATCTGACGGTCGTTCAAAATGCCGAGCGACACGGCGACGGTCAACGGCAGCTCGGTTTTGATCTCCTCGACGGCGGCGCAGACGCGCTCCAGCAGTTTTTCGGAAGGCCCGCGTACGGCGACGACGATGCAGAACTCACCGGCGCCGCGGGCATGCGCGGCGCGCGCCGCCGCAACAAAATCCGCGACGCTCGAAAGCGGCTCCGCTTGGACATCGGTAGCGTAGCGCGCGCTTTGCGAGCAAAAGTTGCAATCTTCCGAGCAGCCGCCTTTCTTGGCGTTGTACAGTACTTCGACGGCGATCTCGTTGCCGCAGTAATGCGAGCGAACGTCGTCGGCGAGCGCCAAGAGAGCGGGCACGTGCTCGGCGGGAAGTCCGGCCAGGCCGGCAAGCAGGTCGGAGCTCGCAGGGCGGCCCCGCTCGAGCAGCTCGGCTCGAGCGTGTTGGATCGTGGAATGCGCCATATCAGCGCTCTTGGTTCACCAAAGGTTCGAAAAGCTTTGCACCGGCTTCGACGGACTGACTCTCGCCGGCCGCAAACGCGAGAACGCCCAGCACCGGCAGACTACCCTGCAGCACGCAATAGACGCGGTCGCGATACGTGGGATCCGTTCGGCCCCAGCGTTCGACCAGCACGATGCCGGCCACCGGGATGTTCAGCTCGCGGCAGAGGCTGCGCGTCAGCATCGCGTGATTGATGCAGCCCAAGCGCAGGCCTACGGCAATCACGGCCTCGAGCTTGGCTCGAGCCGCAACGTGGCCGATGTTCTCGCTGTCGTTGACGGGAACCATAATCCCGCCGATGCCCTCGGCGACGATCGTGCCGGGAATCTTGTCCAGCTCGGCGGCGAGGTGCTCGGCGGTAAGCGGAGGCAGGCCTTCGGCGAGCGCGGAGGTCCAGGGGTCGCCGCCGGCTTCAAAGCGGGCGAGCTCAACATGCGGTACGCCGGCGAGGCGGCCGGCATGTTGCGCATCGCCTTCCCCGCGCGGCTTCACTCCGGTCTGGACGATCTTGACGATGGTCGGTTTTTTGCCGGCGCGGCGCAGTGCAAGCGCCAGCGCCGCCGTTACGCGAGTCTTTCCGACGTCGGTGTCGGTTCCGGTTACAAAGTAGCGAGGCATCGTCCGAGCTCGTATGCGAGCATATCCATTTGCTCCAGCGTGTGGTCGGCCCGGATCGTGATGCGCAGCCTCGACGTGCCGGGCGGCACGGTGGGCGGCCGGATCGCGGGAACGAAGATGCGGTGCTTCAAGAGCTCCTCCGAAACGCGCAGCGCGCGCTGCTCGCTACCCAGGGGGATGGAAACGATCGGTCCGGAGCCTGTCCTGAGCGAGATGGTGTCATCCTGAGCCCCTCGACTCCGCTCGGGATAAACTCCATCGAAGGACGAGAGCTTGGCGGCCAGCGCGGCGCGCAGTTGCGCGGCGTTGGCCCGTAGCCGTCGCCGCCGATCGTCGCCGCTGCGCGTAAGGTGCAGCGCGATGCGTGACGCAAGCGCGAGCGACGGCGGCAGCGCGGTGTCGAAAATAAACGACCGCGCGCGGTTGACCAGCAGCTCGATCGCCGTCGCTGGGCCCGCGACAAAGCCGCCGAGCGACCCGAGCGCCTTCGAGAGCGTCCCAAGGATTAGGATGCGCGGATCGGTGAGTTCGCGGGCCAGGCCCGCTCCCTGCGGCCCGGCGATTCCGAGTGCGTGCGCTTCGTCGAGAAGCAGGACGTCTTGTTCTCGCAAGCGCCCCAGCAGCGCGGCGGGGTCAATCGCATCACCCTCCATGCCGAAGAGCGATTCGCTGACAACGAGGGAAGTCTTGGACCCGGTTAGCGGAGGGAGGGCGGCGTGCTCGTAGACCGCGTGCGGTTGGCGCGCGAGACGGATGCCGTCGATCAGACAGGCATGGTTCGATTGGTCGGAGAGAATCGCTTCGACGAGCTCGGCGACCACCGGAATCGTGCCGGCGCCGGCCAGGTAACCCGACGAGAAGAGCAACGCGCGTTCGCGGCCGAGCCAGTCGGCCAGCTCGTCCTCGAGAAGCGTGTGCTCGCGGCTTCGCCCCCCCAAGAGGCGCGCTCCACCCGAACCGACGCGAGTCGCGCGTTTGAGCGCCTCCACGACCTGCGGATCCGTTGCCAACCCAAGGTAATCGTTCGACGAAAAGTCGATGACGTTGCCGAGCCCGTGCTGAGGAAGCTCGCGATAACGATTTTCGCTGCGAATGGCGTCCAGCGTGTGCTCCGCTCGTTGCAGGTAGCTCACGCAATGTCATCCTGAGCGAAGTCGAGGGGCTCAGGGTGACACTGGGAGAGCGATCCGAAGAAGTTGTCGACTTCGGCGGCGGTCGAGGAAAGCGGCGGAACGAACTGGATCACGTCGCCGATCGGGCGCGTGAAGTGTCCTGCGTCGTACAGCGCGTCGGCGGTGGGGCGGCCTAAAGACT